>JALOMZ010000084.1 GCA_025455205.1 Chitinophagaceae bacterium
GTGCTGCCGGTCCAGCCGAAAGACAGGATACCGTACATCCGCTTGCGCCACTTCACTTTGGCACGGTCACGCACGGTGGCCAGGTCGGGCAGCAGGCCAGAGTACCAGAAGAGGAGTGATACGGTAAAGTAGGTAGAGATGGCGAATACGTCCCACAGCAGCGGCGAGGTGAAGTTCACCCACAGCGGTCCGCGGCTGTTGGGGTAAGGCAGTACGAAGAAGGCCATCCATACGCGACCCATGTGGAAGATGGGGAACTGGCCGGCGCACATTACCGCAAAGATGGTCATGGCTTCTGCGGCGCGGTTCACACCTGTACGCCATCCCTGGCGGAACAGCAGGAGGATCGCGGAGATGAGGGTTCCGGCGTGACCGATACCCACCCACCAAACGAAGTTGGTGATATCCCAACCCCAGCCAATGGTCTTGTTCAGGTTCCACTGACCGATACCGTAGGTTACTTCGCGGTACACGCTGTACACGCCAAACAGCAGCAGGGCCACGGAGATGCTGAAGCCGATCTTCCACAGGCGGGAAGGCGCGGTCTCAATAGGCCTGATGATGTCTTCAGTTACCTGGTGGTAGGTCTTTGCTCCGTCTACCAGCGGCGCCCTTACGGCACTTTCGTACTTAATTACAGACATATGTGCTTCGCTTTTCGCCTCCGGCCCGGGGCCCTCGGCTTTGAGTTCTTATTTCCTTTTGGTGTTAAGGCCAGCAACGGGTGCTGTCCGGTCCACATATTTTCCTTTCGTACAATCGGATCTCAGCCCGGCGCTAACCCGATTAATGGTTGTGCTCCTTATCGGCTTCGGTGTGCATGGCTTCAGCTTCCAGTACTTCGTCGGTGTTCCTGATCTTGGCCAGGTAGTTCACGTTCGGCAGTACGTGGATCTGCTCCAGGGCATAGTACATCCGCAGCGGGCTGTGGTCGCGCATGTTGCGTACGGCGCTCTTCTTGTCGTTGCTGTCACCAAACACGATGGCATTGGTGGGGCAGGCGCTCTGGCAGGCGGTCTTCACCTCGCCATCCTCGATGGGACGGCCCTGCTTCTTGGCTTCGAGCTTGCCGGCCTGCAGGCGCTGCACGCAGAAGGAGCACTTCTCGATCACACCACGGCTGCGCACGGTAACATCGGGGTTGAGCACCATGCGGTACAGATCGTCGTTCATTTCCATGGTCACATCGCTGATCATGCCGGTCTGGTTGTCCGGGAAGCTGTCTGCGCCGGTGTAATCGGCCCAGTTGAAGCGACGTACTTTATAGGGACAGTTGTTGGCGCAGTAACGGGTGCCGATGCAACGGTTGTAGGTCATCTGGTTGAGGCCTTCGCTGCTGTGGTTGGTGGCGGCTACCGGGCAAACGTTTTCGCAGGGTGCGTTGTCGCAGTGCTGGCACATCATGGGCATGAACACCACGTCCTTCACATCGTCGGGGTTCTTGGCATCGCTCACAAAGTAGCGGTCGATGCGCAGCCAGTGCATATCATGGCCCCGCAGCACTTCGGTCTTGCCTACTACGGGGACGTTGTTCTCGGCGTTACAAGCCACCACGCAGGCGCCGCAACCGTTACAGGTATTGAGGTCAATGCTCATACCCCAGTGGATACCCGGACGATCGTTCAGGCGGGGATCGTACAGAGAACCTTCATTGCGGTAGTCGCCGGTTTTGCTGGCATAGTCTTCAAAGAGCTGGTCCCGCTGCCGCTTGAACATCTCGGAATCCTTCTTGAAAGAGGCCAGGGATGTTTCCTTCACCACTTCCATGCGGCCCTCGTAAGAGTTGTGCACCTGGTTCTGGGCTACCTCATACTTCTCGCCGGTTACAGATACCGTAGCGTCATAAACGGCGTAGCTTACAGCACCATTCACAATGCTGGAGAGCGGGAAGGCGTTCTTGCCGGCGCCGCGCACGGCCACACCCACTTTCTCGCTGCGGCCATAGCCAACAGCAATACCGATGGTGTTTTTCTGCGTGCCGGGTACAATGATCACGGGCAGGTCTATCTCCTTGCCATTGGCCTTGATGCGAATCACCGGCTTCTTGGGATTCACTTCATAGCTGTCGGAGTCGCCGTTATTGGTAAGGTCAATATCCAGCAGTTCTTTGGCGGCAGCCGCAGAGATCATGGCGTAGTTGTCCCAGGTGGCCTTGGTTACCGGGTCGGGCATTTCCTGCAGCCAGGGGTTGCTGGCCTGTGCACCAGCGCCGATGCCTGTCTTTTCATACAGTACCACTTCCCAGGTTCCAGCCTTGGGCGCGCTGGCCAGGGCGGCAGCGGCGGCGCTCACAGCGGCGCCATTGAAGGCAGCGCCACCCACGGGCATGGTAGCAGGGCTGATCACACCGTCGCGGAGAGCGGCATCCCAGTTTTCCTGGCTGCCCAGCTTGCCAATCCAGAAATTCTTCAGGTAGGCATCATAGGTAACGCCGGCGGCGCTCCACTTCAGCAGGCTGTCCTGCCACTGGCGGGTCTTGAACAGCGGGGCAATGGTGGGCTGGATGAAAGAGATATAGCCGCTCTTGGCTTCGGCATCGCCCCAGCTTTCCAGGAAATGGTGGTCGGGGCAAACATATTGGCACAGCTCGGTGGTTTCATCGAGCTTGGCATTGAAGGATACGGAGAGCTTCACCTTGGCGAGGCCAGCCTTGAACTGGTCGGCTTTGGCGTAGCTGTATGCAGGGTTGGCGCCATACACCAGCAAGGCTCCTACCTTGCCGGCATTCATATCGGCAACCAGGGTCTCAAATTCGCTGTCGATGCCTGTGCGGTAGTTGCTGGTAACGGCCCAGTTGATTGTTTTGCCTGCGGCGCCGATGGCTTCATTGATGGCGTTCACCAGCACCTGCACGTTTACATCGTTGCTGCCACTTACCACCAGGGCGGCACCGGCGGCAGCCTTGAGGTCGCTGGCGGCCTTCTGGATACCGGCCTTCAGCTTGGCATCGGCGAGGTTTACGGAACCGCCGGTGATGGCGGCATAGAGGGCAGCAGCCACCACACCTGCTTCGGAGGGCTTATGGGTAAAGCGCTCATCGGCATTGGCGCCGGTCATGCTCATGATGCTTTCAAACTGGTAGTGCTTGCTCATCGCGAGGTTCTTCTCGTCGATCCTGCGGCCCTTGGCATACTGGCCGGCAAACTCCACAGGGCTCAGCCAGGTGCCGAGGAAGTCGGCGCCGAGGCTTACGATCACCTTGGCATTATCAAAATGGTAAGAGGGAATGGCCCGCTTGCCATAGGTAGCTTCATTGGCCTGCAGCATGCCGCTGTAGCTCACAGCATCATAGCTGACATGGCGGCTGCCGGGGTACTTGGCGAGGAATTCGCCTACCAGTTGCTTTGTGGAGGGCGAGGTGATGGTTGAGGTGAGGATCACCACGGGGGCGCCGTTCAGGCCGGCAAGGCCCTCGCCTACCATCTTGTCAAATGCTTCAAAAGTGGACACTTCCACTACCTTGCCATTCTTGATCTGGGCAGGGAAGCGAAGACGGCTGGTATCGTACAGATCCAGCACGGAAGCCTGCGCACGGGCGCTGGTACCGCCATTGGTGATGGGGCTTTTGGTGTTGCCTTCGATCTTGATGGGACGACCATCGCGCACCTTGGCAACCACAGAAACAACATCGCCGTCCTGTACATAGGTGGTAGCGTAGTAATTAGCCACGCCAGGCACCAGGTTATCGGGCTTGTTTACGTATGGGATGGCCTTCTTCACAGGCATTTCGCAGCTGGCAGCCACAGTGGCGGCCGCCGTGCTGAAACCCAGGTATTTCAGGAAATCGCGACGGGGCGCCTGGGCACTCAGCAAGCCTTTGTCCTCGGCTTCAAACGGCAGGTCTTCCCGGAATTCATCTTCCACCTGCGCCTGGTGACGCTCAGTCTTGTTGAGGGCTCCGAAACTTTGCCAGATCTTATTGCTCATACTATGCTTATGTGAAAATTTGAAAATGTGAAGATTTGAAAATGACCGCGGCAGGCTGCGGGCTTGCTGAAGCGAAAAGCGTTTGGCTATACGTTTTCAACCAGCCCCACTTTCAAATTAATAGTGGCACTTCTGACATTCTGTTCCGCCAATCTTCTCAACGGTTACGCTGTCCAGCTTGCCGTTCTTCATGTCGTCGTGGAACTTCTCGTAAATGCTGTAGAAACCATTGTCGGTAAACTGCACCTTGGTTTCGCGGTGGCAGTTGATACACCAACCCATGCTGAGGTCGGAGAACTGCTTCACTTCGCCCATCTTCTGGATTTCGCCATGGCAGGTCTGGCAGGCTACTTTACCAGCCACCACGTGCTGGGCGTGGTTGAAGTAAACGTGGTCGGGCAGGTTGTGGATCTTCACCCACTCAATGGGCTTGGCCTTGGCAGGATCCCAGGGCTGACCGGGGGTAAAGCCGGCGTACTGATAGAGCTTCTGGATCTCGGCAGTACCATTGATCTCGGTACCATCTTCGGCATACAGGGGTTCGCCCTTGTATTCATTGATGGCCAGGTGGCAGTTCATACATACGTTCACCGAGGGGATATTGGCATGCTTGCCTTCCTGGGCGCCACCGTGGCAGTACAGGCAGTTCACCTGGTTTACACCGGCGTGCACCTTATGGCTGTAATAGATAGGCTGTACGGGCTGGTAATCCTTGCTGCGACCGAGGTTAACGGCGCCTTTGGAGATATAAACACCCGCCAGGATGAACAGGAACACAGAAGCAAAGGCCAGGTAGGTCTTATTCTTCCAGAAGGGAACCGGTTCAGGAGAGGAGATGCCGTCTTTTTCATCGGCCAGCTTGCGCAGGCTGCTGTTCACCTGCAGCAGGATGAGGGCTACCAGGGCCAGCACCAGGGTGATAACGCCAAACAGCAGGGAGTTGTCGCCTTCCTCAACGGGGGCGGCGGCAGCACCTGCGGCAGGGGCCGGGGTGGCAGGCTTCCAGTCGCGGATATAGGTAAGGATAGCCTCGATATCAGCATCTGCCAGGTTCGGGAACTGGTTCATGGCTGCCGGGCTCCAGTCCTTCATCTTGGCGGCATAAGCATCGCCAGTGGCTACTGCAGCGGGCCAGTTCTTGATCCAGGTAACCAGGAGTTCCTTGCTGGGCCAGCGTTCTTCGATCCCTTGCAGGGCCGGGCCGGTAAGGTCCTTGTCTATTTTATGACAGGAGGCACAGTTCGCATTGAAGAGGGCTTTGCCATCCTGGGCGCTGAGGTTGGTGAATCCAACCATGGCAGCAAGCGTAAGACCGAAAAGGAGGAATTTGCTGGCTTTGCTTTTATTCATCATAACTCACTGAAATTGAACAGCAGGTGGAAAGATATCCGCTATTGGGCGGGCAAAAATATGACGTCAGCGTGACAATTACCCGTTATGTCAAAAAAAATTTTGCCTTACTGCCACAAGGGTTTCAGCGAATTGCAGGGAAGGACAGCACGGATGCTGGAACCCGGTTTGAAGCATTCTCCGGTATGGCCGGCAACACGGTCCCGGATATGGCAGCGCCTTGCTCCTGACCCCGGCAGGAATCTGGTCTCTGAGAAAAAAACCGCTGTTTGAGCTGAAAATCAGGGTTGCTCAGGCTCAATTGTACCTCCGTTTTGGTGTACATTCATGTCCAAACCCTGGTATGTATGCAAAGTTGGCTCAATATCCAGCCGGGATGGGTGATTGCCCTGCTGCTGATTCTGCTCATGACCGTTGCTCTTTGGCTGGGACGGACAGCCGCTATGCTACACGCCCGGCACACCGGCAATGTGCCCGATAATTCAAAGACCATCATTTCCTCGCTGCTGGCGCTTACCGCCTTTCTGCTGGGTTTTGCCTTCAGTATGAGCGCCACCCGCTATGAAAACCGGCGCCAGGCCATTGTGGAGGAGGCAAATGCCATTGGCACGGCCATCCTGCGGGCCGATCTGTATCCCGACTCCATGCGCACTGTACTTCGAACCCAGTTCAAAACCTATCTTGACCAGCGCATCTCCTTTTTCACCGTGGGTGCCCAGTACGACTCTGCCTTGTATTGGGAAAACGAAGCCGGCAAAACAGCCGCCCAGCTATGGGCCACCGCTACCACATATGCGCGCAGCACCAAAGAACTGATCCCCACTGCCCAGATGATTCCAGCCCTCAACGCCGCCTTCGACGCTGCCACCACCCGTCACTATGCCATCACGGCCAAAGTGCCTTCCTCTATTATGTATATGTTGTTTCTCCTGGCTATTGTAAGTGCCTTTTTCTCAGGCTACAACGGCCCCCAGGAGAAGATCAACAAGTTTGTTTCTGCCGTATTCTGTATCATGACGGTGATGGTGATCTACCTTATTTTGGATCTTGACCGGCCACGAAGGGGCACCATCCGCTTCGACGAAACCCACCAGGCCATTGAGTCGCTGCAAACCCTGCTGAAACCGTAGTTGACCCGGATCTGCCACCCGGGTATGTTGAATTTGCCGTTTCTTCGCACCCATGTTCAACCGTCTGAAGGAAAAATGGAAGGTTACCGGCTGGGAACTGACCCTCATTCTGGGCACTTTTGCCCTTGGCGGCAGCCTATGTGGCTATCTCACCCGGCAGCTGATCACGCCCCTGGGCATTGAAAATGCCTTTCTGTATGGCACCCTCTATTTTGTATTCCTCACCCTGCTGTGGCCCTTCTGCGTATTGATGATCAGTATCCCGCTCGGGCAATTCCGCTTCTTCCGCAACTACCTGAAGAAGATGGGATTGCGCCTGGGCTTTGGTAATGGTAAAGATGCCGCCCCACAGCCCGTCCATGCCAAAAAACGCCTGGCCATCTTTGCCAGCGGCTCCGGCAGCAATGCCCGCAAAATGATGGAACGCTTCCAAAACCATCCCTCTGTGGAAGTAAGCCTGCTGGTAAGCAACAAGCCCGGCGCCGGGGCCCTGCACCATGCCGCAGACTTCGGCATTTCCACCCTCATCATTGAAAAGGAACGCTTCTTCCGCGGCGATGCCTATGTGCCCGACCTGCAGGCCCTGGGTATAGATTATATCATCCTGGCCGGCTTCCTGTGGAAAGTGCCCTCCCAACTGATTGCCGCCTATCCGCAGCGCATCGTAAACATACATCCTGCCCTGTTGCCCAAATATGGGGGCAAGGGTATGTATGGCAAGTTTGTGCACGAAGCCGTGATCGATGCGGGCGAATCGCACAGCGGCATCACCATACATTATGTGGATGAGCAATACGATCACGGCGCCACCATCTTCCAGGCTACCTGCCCGGTGCTGCCCGATGACACCCCCGACAGCCTGGCCGCGCGGATCCATG
>JALOMZ010000085.1 GCA_025455205.1 Chitinophagaceae bacterium
CATCAGCTGCAGGGCAATATTGGACCTGATATCCAGCGCCACCCCCTTTTTGGGAAGGATGGATGTCAGTTTTGTGTCTTTTTTCAACAGTGTTAGGTAATTCGTCATAATTAATGTTCCAATATTATAATTCATAGCCCATATTTGCGGTCATGAGGCGTGAAATACAGGTAACAGCAGACGGCTCCCATACCTTGCAGGTAGCGGGATCTGAAGTTACCTATCACAGTAAGTTCGGAGCGATACAGGAGAGCGAACATGTTTATATTGGGGCAGGATTACAGCCTTTCATTGGTAAGGCAGACCCCATCCGCGTTTTTGAAATGGGTTTCGGAACCGGGCTGAATGCCTTTCTGGCCTATCTGGAAGCACGGCAGGAAAAGGTGAAGATAGAATACGAAGCCGTAGAAGCCTTCCCGCTACAGCGCGAAGAATACCGGGAATTGAATTATGCCCATGTGCTTCGCAAAAGGGAATTGTCGGAGTCGTTTCAGATGATACACCAGGCTCCCTGGAACAAGACCATTCGCATTGGCACGCTTTTCACATTGGTGAAGCACCACACGCCCATAGAAGAATTCGAAACGGAAAAGAAATTCCACGTCATATTCTACGATGCCTTTGCCCCTTCTGCCCAGCCGGAATTATGGACGGAGGATTTGTTCGCCAAGATGTATGACATGCTGTTGCCCGACGGCATCCTGACCACCTATTGCAGTAAGGGTGATGTGCGGCGCACCCTGGAGGCCGTTGGCTTCGATATTGAGAAACTGCCCGGTCCGCGCGGCAAGCGCGAAATGGTGCGGGCTTTCAAACCTTCCTGATCATGACCATCCGACACCTGGTGCCCGGTTTGCTGGTGCTGTTGTTTTTCAGCGGCGTGGCACAGGCACAGTCGTACCAGGCGGATACGTCCGCCATTCGCGCTTTGCTGCAGCGTCAGCAGGACGACTGGAACCGCGGCGATATTGCAGCTTTCATGACCGGATACTGGAAAAGCGACTCCCTCACCTTCACCGGTTCGGCTGGCATCACCTACGGCTGGAACCGCACCTATGAAAACTACCTGCGTCGGTACGACAGCAGCGAGAAAATGGGGCAGCTCAGGTTCACCCTGCTGGAACTGCGCCCCCTGGGCAAGGATCATTTTGAGGTGATCGGGAAATGGCACCTGCAGCGCACCATCGGCGACGTGGGCGGGCATTTCACCCTGTTGCTACGGCGTTTCCCGGAAGGATGGAAAATTATTGCCGACCATACCAGCTGAGCCTTCTCAGGATTCTTCCGGATTGAACTTAGGCAGCGACCTGATCTTCTTTCGTATATACCAAACCAGCGCCACAAAGCTGGCCAGCAGGCACAGGTAATACACGCCATGCCATACCGTTACCTCTTCATCCAGGAACAATAGTCCCAGCTTGATGCCGAAAAGGGTATTGAGGAGCATCCACAGCAACCCCATGCTGATGCACTGAACAATAACAGCCAAAAACTTCCTTATTTCAGGTTCCATCCTGCCCCTACTTTTGGGATATGCCACCCATTCAATCCGGATCCACTGTGCGCCGGCTGGCCTGGTTTGTCAGCCTGCTGTACCTGGCCCTAATTGCCTGGGTGATGTTTGGCATCCTGCAAAAGCCGGTGCCGGGATACACCAGCGGTGAATGGCTGGTGAACTACCGCTGTGGCTTTGAGCGCCGCGGACTGGGAGGAGAGATCCTGTACTGGCTGGCTGCATGGAGCGGCCGCTCGCCCCTGTGGCTGCTCAACCAATGGGTGCCTTGGTTTACGGTGGCGGCCATGGCAGTCATGGTATGGCTTTGTGTCCGCCGCTGGTGGCTGCTGCTCCTGCTGGCCACCTCTCCGCTGGGCTTGCTGTTTTGGGTCAACAACCCCGAGGTGGTTGGCCGGCGCGATCCCTACCTGCTCCTGCTCTTTGGGCTCTCGTCCTGGCTCATCATGCAGCAGCCCCGACAAAGGCTGCTTTGGTGGCTGCTGCCATTGAGCACCCTGGGTTACCTGCTGCATGATGGATACTTCTTCTTCAGCATGCCGCTGCTGGGATGGCTGCTGCTGGCCCCACCGGGCACCGGACAATCAAATGACCCGGGGAGGACCCGGCAAGCCCTTGTTTATTTCGCCCATGGCATTGGCATGCTGGCCCTGATGTACCTGGCCACCCTGCATGACGCATCGGCTAAGATTGGCTGCCTTACCGAAAATGCCCGCCAGGCAATGGCTGCACCCGGCGCCCCGGAAGCAGATGCCGCTGCCATATTCTTTGCCATTGAATGGCAGGGCCGCGGCATTGGGCACACCGTACTGCAGACCGCAAAAAACTACCTGCAATGGAACAGCCTGCTTTACTGGCTGCTGCAGGCCAGCCTGGCCCTCATGGCCATACGGTGGCTGGTCAGGCAATGGCCTCCATCCGGGGCCATCGAGCGAAATTCCACCCTGTTTCGGCTGGGCGGCCTGGCAGGAATGGCCATCTGGGCGGCCCTCTTTGTGATGGCCATTGACTGGGGCCGGTATATCCATATCCTCTTCATGCAGTTTCTCATCGTGGCAGCCCTCACCACCAGGCGCCAGCCCGGCAAGCAGTCGGAGCAGGAACCAGGCTTCCTGTTTGTGGCCCTATGCCTCACTTGGTCGTTGGTTACCGTTCAGATGGTATACCAGGGCGGCGCCCTCGACAAAAGGATGTGGGGATATTTGCTCGACAAATTGCTGCATCTGTGGTAAGCATCACCGCTTCGGGCGGATAATGGTTTGTTATAAGCCAGGTTACCGCGCGCAAAACCTGTCATTTTGGCGCAACAGCCTTTATCTTTGCCGTCCCGATAAAAAAAACCGATGCACGAGATACCAACAAACGCACTGGATGTACAGCATGCGCTGAAAGCCCACGACGAAAGCCGCCAGGGTGAGGCCTATGCCCCCTTTGCGCTGGACCCAAACCAATACCGCAAGCACTTCTACATAGAGAGCTATGGTTGCCAGATGAACTTCTCCGATAGTGAAATTGTGGCATCCATCCTCAACCAGCATGGCTTTGGCGCCACCCGAAACCTGGAAGAAGCCGACCTGGTGCTGCTGAACACCTGCAGCATCCGGGAGAAGGCAGAGCAGACGGTGCGCAAACGCCTGTCGGAGTTCCGCAAGGTGAAAGAAAAGAAGCCGGGTATGCTGGTGGGTGTACTGGGCTGCATGGCCGAGCGCCTCAAGAGCAAGCTGCTGGAAGAGGAGAAACTGGTAGACATGGTGGTGGGCCCCGATGCCTACCGCACCCTGCCGGGGCTGGTGGAGGAAGCCGAAACAGGCCAGAAAGCCGTGAATGTGATGCTGAGTCGCGATGAGACCTATGCCGACATCTCGCCGGTGCGGCTGGACAGCAATGGCGTTACCGCCTTTGTGAGCATCATGCGGGGATGCAACAATATGTGCTCCTTCTGCGTGGTACCCTTTACCCGGGGCCGCGAACGCAGCCGCGACGATGTAAGCATTGTGGCAGAATGCCAGGACCTCTATAACCGCGGTTTCCGGGAAGTGACCCTGCTGGGACAGAACGTAGACAGCTACTACTTCGTACACGAGGATGGCCGCATCGTCAACTTTGCCGGCCTGCTCGAAAAAGTGGCGCTCATCAGCCCCCTCCTGCGGGTGCGCTTCAGCACTTCGCACCCAAAAGACATTACCGACGAAGTGCTACACACCATGGCCCGGTATGAAAACATCTGCCGCTATATCCACCTGCCGGTGCAGAGCGGCAGCACCCGCGTACTGCAGCTTATGAACCGCACCTATACCCGCGAGTGGTACATGGCCAGGGTTGACCGCATCCGCGAGATCATGCCAGACTGCGGCATCAGCAGCGACATCATTGCCGGCTTCTGCACCGAAACGGAAGAAGACCACCAGGATACCCTCAGCATCATGGAGCACAGCCGGTATGACATGAGCTATATGTTCTTCTACAGCGAACGCCCCGGCACCCTGGCCGCCCGCCGCTATGCCGACGATGTGCCCGATGCCGTGAAGAAGCGCCGCCTGCAGGAGATCGTGGAACTGCAGAACCGCCTGAGCCGCGAAAGCAACGAGCAGGACCTGGGCAAGACCTTTAAAGTACTGATTGAAGGCAACAGCAAGCGGAGCGACCAGGACTGGATGGGCCGCAATTCGCAGAACAAGGTGGTGGTGTTTCCCAAGGGTAACCTGCCGCTGCAGAAGGGCGACTATGTATGGGTGAAAGTGCACGACTGCACCCAGGCCACCCTGCTGGGCGAAGTGGTTCCTTCATAAAAATAAACCAGGACCATGCATCCAATCATTGAGCAAAACAAGTCGGCTATCATTGCCCTTTGCCAGAAACACAGGGTGAAGGAGCTATTTGTATTTGGCAGTGCCCTGCGCGATGATTTCGGTCCTGAAAGTGACATTGATTTTCAGGTAACCTATTCTGATGCCAGCAGCGCCACGGAACAGTTTGAAACGTATATCACTCTTAAATCAGAATTAGAGAAATTGCTGCATCGCGAGGTAGACCTGATAGAGCAGCAAAGCCTCAGGAATAAATACCTGCGCTATTTTATAAATCTGGAAAAAAAACCTCTTTATGCCGAAGCGTGACCTGATCGTCAGGCTGGAAGACATCAGGATCATGATCAGGTCTATTGAGACAATCATGTCCGATGCCGGCTCAGCAGAATCACTGCTGCAGAGCGAGGTGCATAAATTGGCGCCGGAGCGAGCCTTTGAAGTCATAGGAGAAGCGCTCTATCAAATACAGAAAGAGCATGAAAAAACCTGGATCACTGATGTAAGCAGGATAGTTAGCCTGCGGCATTTGTTGGCCCACGACTACTTTAAAGTGAAGCATGAATTGCTTTGGATGTTTGGAAAGGAAAAAATTCCTGAACTGAAGCAGGAAGTACTGGCCTGGATTGACAGGGAAAACATCAGGCTTTTTGGAACCACACATCCCAATCTAGATTAATTGTACAAACCATGACCGACCTTCAATCAATAAAGAATCGCTTTGGCATCATCGGCAATGCGCCGGCCCTGAACCACGCCCTCAATGTAGCCGTTCAGGTGGCCAATACCGACCTGAGCGTGCTCATCAGCGGCGAAAGCGGCGTGGGCAAGGAGGTCTTCAGCCAGATTATCCATGCCCTGAGCCCGCGCAAGCACAATCCTTTTATTGCCGTGAACTGTGGCGCCATTCCGGAGGGCACCATCGACAGTGAGCTATTCGGCCACGAGAAAGGCTCCTTCACCGGCGCCGTGGATGCCCGCAAAGGCTATTTCGAAACCGTGAACGGCGGCACCATCTTTCTCGATGAGATTGGCGAAATGCCGCTGGGCACGCAGGCCCGTTTGCTGCGCGTGCTGGAAACGGGTGAGTTCATCCGGGTAGGCTCTTCCAAGGTGCAGAAGACCGATGTGCGCGTTATTGCCGCCACCAACAAAGACCTCCTGGAAGAGGCCCACAAGGGCAAGTTCCGCAGCGACCTCTACTACCGCCTCAACAGTGTGCCTATCCGCATCCCGGCGCTGCGCGACCGGCAGGACGATATCCCCCTGCTGTTCCGCAAGTTTGTGATCGATTTCGCGGAGCGCTACAATACCACCCCGGTGCAGCTGGATGAGGAAGCCCGCCAGATGCTGATGCATTACCCCTGGCGCGGTAATGTGCGGGAGTTAAAAAACATTGCCGAACAGATCAGCGTGCTCAGCAAAAGCAAGGTGATCGGTGCCGCCGAACTCAAACCCTTCCTGCCCGACAACCCGGTGAACAACCTGCCGGTACTGGCCTCGGGCAACCACCATGGGGCGGGCTTTGTGAGCGAAACCACCTTTGCCAATGAACGCGACATCCTGTACAAGTTCATCTTCGACCTAAAGAAGGATGTAAACGAGATGAAACGCATGTTCGTGGATATTGTGCAGCATCCGGCCGGCGCCGCCGCCTCCGGCATCAAGGAAATGCTGGGCGACACGCCGGTGCATGCAGAAATACAGGTGCCCTACCCCCTGCCGGCCAAGCCAACCATGGCGCAGCCCGCCGCCCCCGTGTACCTGCAGCCCCATGCACCCGCCGACCAGATGGTGCATGATGTATCGCACCACGAGGAGGTGGAAGAGTCGCTTAGTATTGCGGATATGGAAAAGGAACTCATCATCAGGGCATTGAAAAAACACCGCAGCAAGCGAAAGGACGCTGCCCTCGACCTGGGCATCAGTGAACGCACCCTTTACCGCAAGCTGAAGGAATACGATATTGAGAATCTCTAAGGCATCGCCTGAATACATGAACCTACCGGAATGAAAAACACAATGATGTTGTTGGGGTATATCAGAAAGGAAACAGGCGACACAGCCGGGCGACGCGGCCCTTTGGTGTTTGTGTCCCTCCTGGTATTGAGTTTCTTTCTCACGGCCTGCAAGGTGTATACCTTCAAGGACGTGAGCATTCCGCCGGAGATCAAAACCATAAAGGTCAATTTTATTGAGAACAGGGCCCGCTATGTGAATCCGCAGCTGAGCCCCCGCCTTACCGACCGCCTGCAGCAGAAGATTGTGAGCCAGACGCGGCTTACCCGCAGCACTGACGACGGCGCCGACTGGGTGATCAGCGGCTTTGTGAGTGGGTATGATATCTCCACCTCCGGTATCAGCGGCCAGCAGTCGTCTACCAACCGCCTGAATGTAACGGTGCAGATAACCCTGCAGGACAATGTGGCGCAGAAGAAGCAGGAATACAGCGTGGTGAAGACATTCGACTTCCCCGCCACCTCTACGCTGCAGCAGGCCGAGCAGGCTTTGGGCGATGAACTGATCCGCGGCATATCCGACGAAATTTTCAACCGCCTTTTTTCTAACTGGTAAGGCAATAGCTGCTACATTAGCCCTATGTATCACCAAGCGCAGGAAATACTGCTGGCCCTGAGGCAACAAGGAGGCCTGCACGACGGCTCGGGCGGCTTTCACCGGCTTGCCGGGGATTACCCCTGGTATCCTACCGCCTGGCTGGGACTTTGCATGGAAGACCCGGACAACACGGCAGCCCTGGAAAAAGCCGCCCTGCACATCCACCATCCCCTGCGGCTGCAGTGGTTGACCCAGGCATCCGCGGCGCCAATGGCGGCTTCAGTCATGGAATCCAGCCTCCCGGCGGCGGCAACAACCGCTCCCTTGCAGCCGGAAGAGCCGGACGTGCCAGTACCGGACGACACAATGCCGCAGGAAACCGCTGCTCCCCCAGTGGAAACGGCGGCCCCAACCGCAGCAGAAGCCACTATGCCCGAAGAAGCGGCTGCACCCGGTACGGAAGCCCTGACCACCGAAGCAACCACCGATCAGGAAGAATCTCCAGCCCCGGTTACTGAAAATGTTCCGGCTGCTGTGGCGGATACTGATGACTCCGGCGCCGAAGAAGCCCTGCTATTCCAACCCTATTATACGGTAGATTATTTTGCCTCGCAGGGCATAAAGGTGGAAGGCATGCTGCAGCAAACCAACCGCTTCGACCGCCAGCTGATGAGCTTCACCCAGTGGCTGAAGACCATGAAGAAGCTGAACTACGAGGGGCAGAACAAGTCGAGCGACCCCGCCGTTGACGCCCAGGCCACGGCCTCCGTGGTGCCCAAGGAAGTGGTAACAGAAGCCATGGCAGAGGTGTTGCTGAAGCAGGGCAAGCTCGATCAGGCCATTGCCCTCTATGCCAAATTAACTTTGCTGCATCCTGAAAAATCCGTTTTCTTTGCAACCCAAATCCAAAAAATCAAGGAACAACAATGACCATCCTTTTCCTGATACTCATCGTTCTGGCCAGTGCGATCCTGGGCTTTATCATCCTCGTGCAAAATCCCAAGGGCGGTGGCCTCACCGGCAACGTGGCCGGTTTGGGCAACCAGTTCATGGGCGTGAAGCAAACGACTGATGTGCTGGAGAAGGGCACCTGGCTGTTTGCCGGCATCATTGGCCTGCTCTGCCTGGTAAGCGTGCTGTTTATGGGTGGCTCTGCCGACCAGGGCAAGAGCGCCATTGACCGCGTAAACACCAGCGGGGTACCTGCCCAAACTCAGCAGCCCGCTGCTCCTGCCGCCGGAAGCACCCAGCCTGCCAAGGCCGACACAGGCAAGTAAAGAATGATCATTGCTCCGGCAATGACCCTATAAAATTCAGGATCCTGCCCACAGCGGCAGGATTTTTTATGGAAATTGCTTTCTGAACCGATCCTCACGCTATGCCCAGATTACTAAAGATCACAGCCCTCGGGTTGCTGGCCATACTGGCCATCGCCGCCTGGCTGCTCCTTGGTCCGGCCGGCCATTTCTCCGGCAACAGCAAGTATCTCTATATCCACAGCCGGCAAAACACCAAAGAAGCCATCCAGCAACAACTGAAGGCCGATAGTGTGGTGCGGTTCATGCCGGTGTTCAACCTCGTAGCCGGCATCACAGGCTATTATGATGATATCAGGCCGGGCAAATACAAGGTGCCCGCCGGCATGAGCATCATCCGCCTGGTGCGCATGCTGCAGAAAGGCCGCCAGGAAGAAGTGAAGCTGGTGGTGGGCAAGCTGCGCCAGCCGGAGGAACTGGCCCAGCGCCTGAGCAGGTACATTGACGACGATTCGACCACAGTGATGGCTTTCCTAGGCAATGCCGACAGCCTCAAAACCCT
>JALOMZ010000086.1 GCA_025455205.1 Chitinophagaceae bacterium
AAATGGATGAACTGGGCGCCTGGGACTTCGACGCACGTGTAAAACAAATATTAGGAAAACTCAATATTCATCATCTCGACCAGCGAATGGCTTCCCTAAGCGGCGGGCAGCGCAAACGCGTGGCACTGGCCCGCACCCTCATCGATGCCGGCTTTGAGGCCCGCCATGTGCTGCTCATTATGGACGAACCCACCAACCACCTCGATGTGGAGATGATTGAATGGCTGGAGCATTACCTGGGACAGGAAAACGTAACGCTGCTTATGGTTACGCACGACAGGTATTTTCTGGATGCCGTATGTGGAGAGATATGGGAAATGGAGCGGTCCAACATCTACCACTACAAAGGCGACTACGAAAACTACCTGGAGAAAAAGGCAGCCCGCATAGACAATGAGCTGAGCAGCATAGACAAGGCACGCAACCAGTACCGCAAGGAACTGGAATGGATGCGCAAGCAACCCAAGGCCCGCACTACCAAAGCAAAGAGCCGCATCGATGCCTTCTACGATGTGGAACAAAGGGCTAAGCAGAAAGTGGTGGACGAGCAGCTTCAGTTACAGGTGAAAATGACCCGCCTGGGCGGCAAAGTGGCCGAAATGAAAAAAGTGTACAAATCCTTTGGCCCTCGGGTGATACTGAAAGGCTTTGATTATACATTCAGCAAAGGCGAACGCATTGGCATTGTGGGCAAGAACGGGGTGGGCAAATCCACCTTCCTGAACATGCTGCAGGGGCTGGAGCCTGCCGACAGCGGTAAGATCAACATTGGCGACACCGTGGTGTTTGGAAACTACAGCCAGGACGGCCTCACCTGGAAAGAAGACCTGCGCGTAATCGAATATGTGAAACAATTTGCCGAAACCTTTCCGCTGGCAGGCGGCGGAGCACTTACCGCCAGCAAGTTCCTGGAGCTCTTCCTCTTTCCGCCGGAAAAGCAATATACCTTTCTGTCGGCCCTCAGCGGCGGCGAAAAAAGGCGCCTGCAATTGCTCACCATCCTTTTTCGCAATCCCAACTTCCTGATCCTGGATGAACCTACCAACGACCTCGACCTGCCCACACTGGGCGTGCTCGAAAACTTCCTGGCCGATTATGCAGGCTGCGTGCTGATAGTGAGCCACGACCGCTATTTCATGGACCGGCTGGTAGATCACCTTTTTGTATTTGAAGGCGATGGCGTGGTGCGCGATTTTCCGGGCAATTACAGCCAGTACCGGCTGGAAGAAGTGCAGCGGGAAAAGATGGCCTCGGAAAAGCCGGCAGCTGCAGCCAAACCGGAACCGGCTGCCAATGCGGAAGACAACCGTCCGGCACGCAAGAAAAGATCCTATAAGGAACAGCGTGAGTTTGAACAACTGGAAAAAGAACTGCCGGAACTGGAAAAGGAAAAGCAGGCCCTGACCGAAAAAATGAGCACCCCTCTTTCATATGAAGAGCTGCAGCAAACATCTGCCCGTTTGGTGGCCCTCACTGAAGAACTGGAAGAGAAGGAAATGCGGTGGCTGGAATTGAGTGAGCTGGGCAACTAACAAGCACGGCCTGATAAACATAACACCCGGGGCTCCGCCAATAGGTGGCGCCCCGGGTGTTTTCATAAAAATATAATTGACCGTTGCAGCACCGCGTGGCGCCGATACAGGCTATCAGTCTGCGCGCTTCAGCTTGCCGCTTCCTGAGGTCTTGAGCGAAATGTCGGCGTTGCCTTTGTAATAGACACTGCCGCTGCCGCTTATTTTGGCATCCAGCGGACCGTTCACAAAGGTCTCCACATTGCCACTGCCGCTGATGTTCACCGAGGCGTCCTTTGCCTGCAGGCCATAACCCCTGAAGCTGCCACTGCCGCTGATAACCACATCGAGGCCGGATGTAGCACCCGCTAATTCAATGTTACCGCTGCCAGAAATGCGGGCATCCACTTTTTGGGCAGCGGTCTTGAGTTTGATACTGCCGCTGCCGGATATGGAAGCCTTCAGCTCACCGGCCGGAATGCTTTCATTACCAACCACCGTGCCACTGCCGGAGATGGACACTCCATTCAGCCGGGGCATGCCCACCAGCACGGTTACCTTACCGCCCCGGATGGAGACATTATTCCTGTATTTAATATTTAACCGGTTGCCCGAAACCTCGGTGATTACATATTCCTGCAAGTTGTCATCCGCCTTCACTTCCACGGAGGCTGAAGCGGCCGGGCTGACGATCACCTGCATGCCGCCGGAAACAGAGATAGATTCAAAGGAAGAAACGGAACGTGGCTGGGTAACAATTTGACCGCTGCCGGTTACTGTTTGCCATGTTTGGGCCATCAGCTGGCCGCCAAGGGCCAGGGTACCAAGAAGAACTGCGTATAAGCTTTTCATAACCAGGTGTTTTGTACCTGCCTTACGCTTTCGGGCAGGGAGCTAATAAGAATGGGGTTTGTTTGGTGCAGCTGCCGGGGCATCGTACCCTGGCCATACTGCAAACGTGAAACGACGCATGTTCGCTTTTCGTTACAGCGGGGCCTTCTTTTTTGGATGAGCGGTAAGGAGCCTCCGGGCCTGCGCAGCGGGGTCATTGCCCACAATGGATGTACCTTTGCCTTTCAACGCATCAGCATTCCGCATGACCAAGTTATCTGTCAATATCAATAAGATCGCCACGCTGCGCAACAGCCGTGGCGGCAACAACCCGGATGTTATCAAAGCCGCCATCGACGTGCAACGCTTTGGCGCCGATGGGGTAACCGTACATCCCCGGCCTGATGAACGGCACATCACCTATGCCGATGTGCGGGGCATCAAACCCATCATCACCACGGAATTCAACATAGAAGGCAATTGCCGGGAGCAGAAGTTTGTAGACCTGGTGCTGGAGGTAAAACCCCACCAGGTGACCCTGGTACCCGATGCCCAGGGCCAGCTCACCAGTGACCATGGCTGGGATACCATTGCCCATGCCAATTACCTGCGGGAAATGATTGCACTATTCAAGCAGGCAGGCATTCGTGTTTCCATTTTTGTAGACCCGGTATTGCGCATGGTGGAAGGCGCTGCCGCCACGGGTACCGACCGGATTGAATTATACACCGAGGCCTATGCACGCCAGTTTGCCGCCGGCAACCGCGAAGCCGCCGCAGCACCCTATGTGGCCGCAGCCCGCAGGGCCCGTGAGCTGGGATTGGGCATCAATGCCGGGCACGACCTCGACCGCTTCAACCTCCAGTATTTCCACCAACAGATTCCCTTCCTCCAGGAGGTTTCCATTGGGCATGCCCTTATATGCGACGCCCTGTACCTGGGCCTGGAAAACACCATCCAGATCTATAAAAGACAACTCATATCCTGAGGCAATCCAGTAGGCGTAAACCAACCCGCCTGAAATCATTGAAGCCTTGCACAAGCAACTAAAAAAAGGACCCTCCCGGTATGGGAGGGTTCCTTCGTTCTGATACAAACCCCATAATATCTTATGGCCGCAGGCGGCTGGTAAAATGCACAAACAATAAATATCAGGAGAGAAATGGTTCTCCAATCACGCTATTAATAAAACAAGACGCCGATTTCGGCACCATCCTTCGCCCTGTATTAAAAAAAATCTCCCTGAGACCAGGGAGATGGATTAACCCTTAAAACAACCAACATGAAAAATTCTAAACTAACAACGGAGCAAGATTACAGCTTGTTCAAAACCGTCTGAAATCATTCTTATAAACCGCAGTTATACCAGGGCCAGTTCAAGCACCTGTTGCATATTTTTAACATAATGGAAATGCAGCCCGTCGATGAATTTGGGGTCAATTTCCTTTACGTCTTTCTCATTCTGCCAGCACAGGATGATCTCCCGCAGCCCGGCTCTTTTTGCTGCCAGCACTTTTTCCTTAATGCCACCCACCGGCAGCACCTGCCCGCGGAGAGTAATCTCTCCGGTCATGGCCAGGTAAGGCTTGACACGACGTCCGGTGAATGCCGATGCCAGGGAACTCAGCATGGTAATGCCAGCGCTGGGTCCATCTTTGGGCACAGCTCCCTCCGGCACGTGTATGTGAATATTCTTCCGGTTGAACAACTCAGGATCAATATCCCATTTACGCGCATTAGCCTGCAGGTAACTCAGGGCGGTACTGGCGCTTTCCTTCATCACATTGCCCAGGTTGCCGGTTAAACGCAGTTCGCCCTTGCCATCGCTGAGCAGGGTTTCAATGAAGAGTATATCTCCGCCCACATAGGTCCAGGCAAGACCTACGGCCACGCCTGGCATGTTCACCGTTTTGTACAGGTCATTGCTGTATTTGGGCATGCCAAGCATCTTCTCGATGTCCTTCTGGGTGATGGTAGCCTTCACCTTGCCGTGCGTAGCATATTCACGGGCCAGGTAGCGCATCACCGCTGCCAGCTGCCGGTCAAGCTCCCGTACACCGCTTTCGCGCGTGTATTGCTCGATGATCTTCTCGAGCACATTGTCGGGCAGGCGCACTTTCACTTTGGCCAGACCGTGCGCTTCCTGTTGTTTGGGCACCAGGTGGCGCCTGGCAATCTCGGTCTTCTCCTCGATGGCGTATCCTGAAAGCTCTATGATCTCCAGCCTGTCGCGCAGGGCCGGCTGTATGCTCTGCAGGCTGTTGGCTGTGGCAATGAACAGCACTTTGCTGAGGTCGTATTCCAGTTCGAGGTAATTATCGTAGAAGGTATTGTTCTGTTCCGGATCCAGCACTTCCAAGAGGGCACTGGAAGGATCTCCACGGTGATCATTACCCACTTTGTCTATCTCATCCAGTATCATCACCGGGTTGCTGGTTTTCACCTTCCGGATATTCTGGATAATACGGCCAGGCATGGCGCCAATATAGGTTTTGCGGTGGCCACGTATTTCGCTTTCATCGTGCAGGCCACCCAGGCTCAGGCGCACATACTTGCGGCCTACCGCGTGCGCAATACTGCGGCCCAGGGAAGTTTTGCCTATGCCGGGAGGACCCACAAAGCACAAAATGGGGCTTTTCATATCTCCCTTGAGCTTGAGCACAGCCAGGTATTCCAGTATCCTTTCCTTGATCTTGTGCATGCCGTAGTGATCGTGATCCAGCACCTTGCGGGCATGCTTGAGGTCGTAATTATCCTCCGTTACCTCTTCCCAGGGAAGATCCAGCATGAGGTCGAGGTGGTTGTACACCACGCTATAATCGGGGGTGCTGGGATGCATACGCTCCAGCTTCTCAATACCCTGGTTGAATGCCTGGCGGGCTGCCTGGGGCCACTTCTTCTGTTCGGCGCGCTGCCGCATCTGGTTCACCTCGGCTACGTTGTCGGTGCCCAGTTCTTCCTTGATGCTTTTCAGCTGCTGCTGCAGGAAATATTCACGCTGCTGCTTGTCTATTTCCGTGCGGGTTTTGGTGGTTACCTGGTCCTTCAATTGGGCAAACTGCAGCTCGCGGTGCAGCAGGCGGCTCAGCTCCTCTGCCCGCATGCGGATATCATCCATTTCAAGAATGGCCTGCTTCTCCCGAACATCCGTATTCATGTTGCCTGAAACAAAATGGATCAGGAACGATGGATTCTCAATATTCTTCAGGATGATGGCCGCCTCGCTGGGTATGTTGGGCGACAGCTGTATGATTTGGGTGGCCAGCTCCTTGATGCTGCTCACATAGGCAGCAAAATCCTGGTCAGCCGGGGTCTCCAGCTCCTGCAGGTATTCTACACGGGCCGTGAAATAGGGATCCTCCGTGAGCATTTCCAGCAGCCTGAACCGGCGCTTGCCCTGCAGGATCACCGTGGTGCCGCCATCGGGCATTTTGATCAGCTTGATGATCTTGGCAACGGTGCCAATAGACACCAGGTCGCTGGCGGCAGGGTCTTCTATGTTGCTGTCTTTCTGGGCAATAACGGCTATCAGTTTATCCGCCTTGTAAGCATCATTCACGGCCTTGATGCTTTTGTCGCGGCCAACAGTGATGGGAATAACCACTCCCGGAAACAATACCGTGTTGCGCAAGGGCAAAACGGGTATGGATTCCGGGAATACCAGCTTCCTGTCTTCCTCGCTCTCTCCTTCCGTAATGGGGATGATAGGCATGAAATCCACATCCTCCTCACCTCCTGCAATAAAATGGTCCTGGCGTTTTATCATATTTCGCAATTAAAAGTTCAATACCCCCGGCGGTATAACCAGGGGTATTGTATGGAAGTTCAAGATTGGTGCCAAAGGGCGGGGATTGCCTTTATGGCGCAGCCGGCGACAGCCCGACCGACAGACTGACAATAGGACCTTCAGAATACGAAGCCCAGTCCCAGTTGCAGTGTCTGCCGCTTCCAGGCCTCACCGCCTTTCAGGTTGCTCTGGTTGCGGATACCCCACATGTAGCGTCCGTGCACCCGCAACTTGCTGATCATGATATTGGCACCCAGCATCAGGGCAATATCGCCATTGGTAATGGCCGTTTCCGCATTCTTGAGCAGGGATTCGCTTTTGTTCATATTGATGCTGAACTGCGGGCCGGCCGACAGCGCAAGCACATTGGCCACCCGCCAGTTGAGGGTGACCGGGATGGCCAGCGACTGGAATTTGATGGTGCGCAGGCTGTCTACCTGCAACAGGTCGCGGTAAATACTCCTGAAGTCATTGCTGGTGTGCATCTGGGTTTCACTGAACAACAGTTCAGGCTGCAGGTAGAACCGCTTGCCGGTTTTTATTTCCAGGAAACCACCCACGTAATAGCCCAGTTCGAAGCCTTCCTCAAAGCTTTGCCCTTCTATTTTCAGCAGGTTGGCCCCAGCTTTGGGACCCACTTTCAGGAACTGGGCCTGGCTGCCCAGTGACATCAAGGTTAACAAAAGGACCAGTAAGCGCAACTTCATACAGGATTGTTTGCTCATTGAACGAAAGAAACCGCGCGAAAGCTACACCTGATTTGTTAGCAAATTACAAATTGATGCCGGTACCCAGGTTGTAGAATACCGTCCAGCCCGAGCGTTCGGCAGGCAGGGTGTATGAGAACACCAGTTGCGCCTGCAGGTACAGTTTGCCCAGATAGGCTGCAGCCGATTGCGAGATATTGATGTTCTGCAATTGAAAAGAGGCGGGCGGAGGGGTCAAAGCTGTTTCATACCATTGGCGGAACAACTGCACGGAGGTATTGGCAGCCAGCCGGGGGCCGCTGAGCGAACTGAGGGGCGTATTGGTGCCGTATTGAGACGTGCCGGCTAACACGGTAATGGAAGGGGTATATCGGAAAGTATGCAGGTGGTGGCGCCGGGAAGATGTGAGGAAGTCGTGCCGCAATGTCAACAGCAG
>JALOMZ010000087.1 GCA_025455205.1 Chitinophagaceae bacterium
ACACTGACCTGATGTTATACGTGAGTACAATGGAATCCACACGCCAGGAGGCGCGGTTCACAAAATACAGCCTTTTGGATCCGCTGTCGCCGCAGGCCAGCAGCACACCTGCCAGCAGCACAGTAAGCGTCCGCAGCATGGTGAAATTCAGGGGGAATGCAGTCATAGCCCGGTGCCATTTTTCAGTATACCCTTACTCATTACCGGGGCACAATCAGCCTTTGCACCTGTTTCTCTGCACACATCTTATTGAAGGCTGCCACATCCACCTGCACAATGCGCTCCATTTCCGCCTTGCGCTGCTCCCAGATGGTATGCAAGGCCTCATACTGCTGTTTCTGTCCTTCAGTCACCACCGGTATATTGGTATCCATTTCACCACGCAGGAAAATATAATCGGCCGACAGCTTATTCACGAAGTTGATGATATCGTCGTTCGACTGGGCCCTGTTCTGCACTAGTTCATCTTCCCAGCGGGTGAGTTTGTCTACTATCTGTTTGCCTGCACTCTGAAGGTCCTTCAGGGTGCTGTCGGCTTTAGTGAGCGCCTGCAGATCGTTCACCTGCTGACGTACCTTGCGCATAGCCAGCACTGCCTGGTGAATGGCATTGATATCCTCCTCTACTTTCTGCTGCCAGGTCTGCTGCTCCGTATAATCAGCCTTCGTGGCCTGGATGAGCGGATGCGGCAGGATGCGTACAGGTGCCGTAACCTCCTCATTACCCAGCCGCAGGCGCAGCAGGTAGGCCCCCGGTGCCACTTTGCGGCCCAGGTAGCTGCCTTCGATGAACACGGTGGGTACGCCCTTCAGCGTGGGATAACGCAGGTCCCACACAAATCGGTTCAGTCCTTTTTCCGCCGGCAACACCGGGTCCTCCGGCGGGCCACCGGGATAGCGCACAAAACCATTGTCTGCCCTGGAGGAAAATGTACGTACGGTCTTACCTATATCGTTGATCACATCCAGGTACAGGGTAACTGAATCAGGCACTGCATGGGGCAGGTTATAATAGATCACGGCGCCCGAAGATGCATTCACACCTGCTTCACCAGCATTCGGGCCAATATCGGAAGCGCCCGTGGGTATAGGTCTGTCGAGCAGGCTGCCGCCGCTGGTGCGGTACAGGTCTGCCGGGCGGTAAATGGCCATGGATCTGCCAAATACCCCGGCTTCATATTGACGCAGCAGGTACAGATCGTCCAATACCCAGAATGAGCGCCCCATGGTGGCGGCAATCAGGTTGCCTTTATGCACCTTCAAATCTGTAATGGGGGTTATGGGAAGGCCCAGTTGCATTTGCTGCCAACTGGCACCATCATTCCAGGATATATACAGACCTGTCTCCGTGCCGGCAAACAGCAGGCCCTTTCTTTCGCTGTCAGACCGGATGCAGCGGGTGAAAGCGCCTGTGGGAATACCGTTCACCACTTTGGTCCAGGTCTTACCATAGTCATTCGACTTGAACAGCAGGGGCTGATGATCATTGAATTTGTAGGCCGTGGCGGCAATATATACCGTGGCCTTGTCGAGCGGAGAAACCTCAATGCAGTTCACAATGCATTCCGGCAGCGAGGAGGGGGTTATATTGGTCCAGTTGGCGCCGCCGTCCCGGGTAATATATACCATACCGTCATCACTACCCGTATACAACACCCCCTTTTCGTGTTTCGATTCTGCCACATAGGCAATGGTGCCGTAGTTCTCGCCGCCGGCCCCTTCATTGGTATAGGGCGTTCCGCTGGTACCCTGCCGGCTCTTGTCGTTACGGGTAAGGTCGGGCGAAACCGCTTTCCAGGTCTTCCCGCCGTCGGTGGTCTTGAACAATATGTTGCCGGCATGGTAGAAGGCATTGGCTTCATGCTGGCTGTACATAATGGGAGCGTTCCAGTTGAAGCGGTATTTCATCTGCTTTGGCTGCAGGGCCTGGTATTGTATGGGTGCCACCATCACTCCACGCCCTTCTTTGGATTCAGTATCCAGCAGTTCAATGGTACCCTGGTAGCTACCGCCCATCACCAGGCGTGGATTATTGGGATCGAAAGCCAGGAAGGCGCTTTCGCCGCCGGCGCTGTAGGTCCAGTCGCGCTCACCGAGGCTGTAGCCGGCCGGGTTGGCACTGGCCACTTTCACACTGGTATTGTCCTGCTGGCCGGCATAGATGTTGTAGGGCCAGAGGTTGTCTGCATTGATGCGGTAGAACTGGGCCGTGGGCTGGTTATTCTGGCTGCTCCAGCGTTCGCCTCCGTTAAACGTAACAGCAGCGCCCCCGTCGTTGGCCACAATCTGGTTCTGGTTGTTGGCAGGGTTGATCCACAGCTGGTGGTAATCGCCGTGGGTGCCCCGGATATTGGTCCAGCTCTTGCCACCATCGGCAGATTTCAAACCGGGTGAGTTCAGTACGTATACTGTATTCTCCTGTTGCGGATCGGCAATCACCTCCACATAATACCAGGCGCGCTGTGTTAGGCGGTGATCCTTGCTCACCTGGCTGAAAGAACCGCCCGCATCATTGCTCACGTACAATCCGCCCAGCTCCTTTTCCCAGTCGCTTTCAATGAGGGCGTACACTTTTTCCGGGTTGGCCCTGGAGATGCTCACGCTCATCTTGCCGAGTGCTTTGGGAATGCCCTTTTCCAGTTTCTGCCAGGTTTCCCCGCCGTCTGTGCTTTTGTACAATCCGCTGCCGGGGCCGCCGCTGCGCACTTCCCAGGGATAGCGCTGGTGGTCCCACATGGCGGCAAACAGGATACGCGGGTTGCTCATGTCCAGGTCGAGATCTGCACAACCCGTGTTTTCATTTACATATAACACCTTCTTCCAGGTAACACCCCCATCCGTGCTTTTGTACACTCCCCTTTCCGGATTGGGTCCATAGAGCTGACCCTGGGCAGCCACGTACACAATATCCGGATTGGCAGGATGTATCCGTATCCAGCTGATATGGTGGGTTTCCTTCAGCCCCATGTGCTTCCAGGTCTTCCCGCCGTCCGTGCTTTTATATACCCCATCGCCATAACTGGTCATCACACCACGGGGCGCATGCTCGCCCATGCCCACATACACCACGTTCACATCACTCTCACTCACCGCCACGGCGCCTACAGAACCGGTTTTGAAATAGCCGTCAGAAATATTGAACCAGGTCTGTCCGGCATTATCCGTTTTCCAGACACCGCCGCCGGTGGTACCCATATAATACACCAGCGGGTTGCCTTTCACGCCGCATGCGGTTACCGAACGACCGCCCCGGAAGGGCCCGATGCTCCTGAATTTAAGGGCCCGCAGGTCAAGGGCCGCATCAGCTGTTGCCGGCGCCGCAACGGAAGCTTCCGATTTGCCCTGCTTCTTCTGTGCCAGGGTATGGTTAGCCAGGGCCAGAAAAGCCACCAGCAAAAGGGGATATTTCCTCATCATGACAGGGATGCATTTTGAGGACACAAGGTAAATGAAAACACCATTGAAAAAAGACAGACCTGCCGGGCTCAGGGCTGCAAAGGCGTATTGAACCACATCACAGAATTGCGTGTGCCATGTTCATTGCCTTCCCACTGGGTATTGGCGGGATCGGTGATCCACTGGCCATCTACCAGGAATTTGTAGCGGTGCTTGCCCGGGGTTAGATGAACAGCCAGCACCCATTCATTGCCTTCGCGTTTCATGGCATAGGTATGCGGAGACCAGTTGTTGAAATCGCCCGACAGCACCACTTTATGGGCCTGCGGATAGCCTTTCAGCCGGAAGGTATAGTTGGGCTCGATCACAAAGAACAGGTTGGCCTTTTCATCGGGTTCTCCCCTGCCATTGTCGGGCACCCCTACCTCTTTGTCGTCTACGATATACCGGTATTCATGATTGCCGGGACCAAGGTGGTACGGCAGTATCCAGGCGTTGCCCTGCCTGCGCATGTACAACTCATTTGTTCGCCAATTATTGAAACTGCCGGACAGTACCACTTTACCAGCCCCGGCATGGCCGTCGAGCTTGAACACATAGGGCCGGCCAATCCTCACCACAGAATTGAAGTCGTTGTATTCATTGGGCAGGCGGTCATCATTGGCGGGGTCTGCCATCCAGTTATTATTGGCGATGAATCGATAGGTATGGGTTCCTGCCGGCAGGTAGATGGGCAGCATCCAGCCATTGGCGCCTGGCCGCATTTCCAGCTTTCGGGGCTCCCAGTTGTTGAAACTGCCGGCCACAAAGACCTTTCCCTTTCCGCTATACCCCTTGAGCATAAATACCCAATTGGTTTTGTAGTACACAGAATTGGTATTCCCCTTACCGTCATTTTCCTGCAACAGGTTGTCCGGATCCTGCATCCACCGTCCATCCACAATAAACTTGTACCAATGCTTGCCCGGCGGCAGGATGACATGGGCTATCCAGCCGCTGTCTGTTTTCTTCATGGGAAAGGCGCCATATTGCCAGCGGCTGAAGCTGCCGGCCAGTGATACTTTGCCGGCCCGGGCTTCCCCACGCAGGCAAAAGGTGACCACCGAATCCTGTACGGCAAAGTCACTGCGGTTGCGAAACTTATTGATGCCGTATGTTTGCTGCGGCACCGGCCATCCGCCCTCCAACATAGACGCCTCGTGCAGCACCGCCTGCATTTCACGCCCGGCGGCCCTTTCAAAGTCCTGCACTCGGCTCTCCAGTTTTTTGGCAATGGCCAGGCTGGTGGCAGTATTGGCCTGCAGTACCCATCCCATCTTGTTCAGGCTGTCGAGTTTTCGCCCCTGGAGCCAGTCGCGCAGCGGCAGGTCGTATAAATCGTATTTCTCCGTGAAATGGCGCAGGTCCTCTTCGCTGATATTCTTTTGCAGCTGGATGAAAAATTTTCCCTCCTTCACCTTGCAATAATTGCCGGAAGGTTGTGCCAGGGCTGCCTGCCACAATAAGATGAAAGCCAGCATCCATATGGAGCGCAACATCATGGCCATATGACGTGCTATGATATTCATTTCCATATGTACATTTTGTTGGTCATAAAATTAAATCCCACCCGGTGCCGCGACAAAAAATCAAATCCCAGCATGCCATCGATCTGTTTTTCGTAGGCACCGCTCATGCGTTCAAGGTTCACCACCACCACGGGCATGGCGGCAAATTGCCTGCCGGGAAGCTGCAGATGCTTCACCGTTCCATACAGGGCTTCCAGCTGTCCGCTGCCCGCCCCTGTTACCGTGATGCGCCGCTGCACCTCCACCTGTTCGAACACCTTGTCTGACAAACGGCTGTCGAGCACATTGCTCTCCGCTCCGGTATCAATCACAAAGGTGAGCTTCTTACCGGCAATGCTGGCAGCGGTGAACAACTTCCCGTCCCGCACCGTAATGGGCAGGGTGTGATACAACGACTCCTGCCCCAGCAGGGCATGGTGCCAGTTCTTCTTCTCCCGCAGCCCTATACGATGCAGGTGGATCTCGTTGGTCTGGTAGTCGATGATCATTTCAAAGCGGGTGAAAAGATGCACACCCAGCAGGCCGAGGATGCGGATACCTTTCTGATCTTCCAGGTGGCCGAGTTGAATGCGGTGGGCGGGTACCCGCTTGAATGCGAAAGGCCCCAGCTGCAATTCGGCCACCAGGGCCGGACTGGCAGCGCTGGTGGCACCGGTAATGCCACCCTGTGCATCGCCAGGATCCGACCATTCATAGCTCCGGTAGTGGCGGAAATAGGTCATGTTGAGTATGAGGCCCGGGGCGCCGGTATCCAGTATGAAATTGCCTTCGGTGCTGTCGGCTTTGGCGCGGATAACAATCAGATTACCAGCCCGGCTGAAGGGAATGGTGCTGCTGAGTGCATCCTCCGGCACAAACATGTCGCCCACAAAAGGATGCGACCCGGTACCCAGTATGGAGAGCGTTTGCCGCTGCCCGGCAGGTGGCTGCGCTGCCGGCTGCGCCAGGACTCCTGTAGCCAGGAGCATCAACCACCATATAGAGGTCCAGTGTAACAAGGTGTGCAGGTTTGTGTGTGAGCGGAGGCCGGTGTTATTCAGTTTGTGTGGGGTAGAATCACCGGTTCCTGATACAAAGGAAAAACAGGCTGGCCAAACCCAATGGCCAATTGGGACAAAGGGTTAGCAGCTGAGCAGAAGGGATGGATACAAGTACAAACGGCGTGCAGGCTGGAACGAAAAAAGAGCCTGCGATGGCAGGCTCTTTTTATAATGATGACATCCTCTGGTATCAGGACAGCTTTGCCTGCAGGTTGGCATCAATGGCATCGAGGAATTCCTCGGTGTAGAGATAGTGCTCACCATGGTTCACCTTATTGCCATGGATGCATACGGCCAGGTCCTTGGTCATTTTGCCGCTTTCCACCGTTTCAATTACTTCCTCCAGTTTGTGGTCTTGCCGCAGGGCCACGGTGTTGTAGCGGTCATTGGCTTTTACCAGGGCAAATTCCTGGAAATTCAGCCCACCCTTGCCTTCATCGATATGGTCCTTCAGCCACCAGCCCACAGGCTGGATATTGCTGTACCAGGGATAGTTGGTGAAATTGCTGTGACAGTCGTAGCAGGCAGCCTTCAGCAGCTGGTGCACGCTGTCGGGCACCGTAACCACTGTGGTAATGTCGTTCGTCATATCCATGCTTTGGTTGTTTTTACCGGGCTGGATGAACTGCATGACCAAAAATGCCAGGAACAGGATGAGACCAATGCGGCGGAGCCATCTTTTTTTGGGTGCCGGGCCTGGTGTTGTTTGTGTTGTTTCCATATGAGTGGGTAATAACGTTCGGTTAGGTAAAAGATCGTTCCTTTCAAAGGTACTGTTCCTGTTTTGATTGCAGCGTGCCGGATGATGCCGTCATTTTTAAGAGGCATCAAAAAAGCACATGCACCGTCCCGGGGGGCGGTGCATGTTGTTGGTTGTTGAGGATATCAGTTCACCAATACCTCGCCGGTCATGTCGGCCGGAACGGGCAGGCCCATGATGGTGAGGATGCTGGGGGCAATGTCGCCCAGTTTGCCGGGTTTCACCTGGCCCTTCCAGCTGTTGCTGATCACAAACAGCGGCACCGGGTTGAGGGTATGGGCCGTGTTGGGGCTGCCGTCTTCGTTGATGAGGTAATCGCTGTTGCCATGATCAGCGGTAAGGAAGATGGTATAGCCATGCGCCAGGGCGGTGGTCACCACCTGCCGTACGCAGTTGTCTACCGTTTCGGCGGCCCTGATGGCTGCTTCCCATACACCGGTATGGCCCACCATGTCGGCATTAGCGAAGTTGAGGCATAT
>JALOMZ010000088.1 GCA_025455205.1 Chitinophagaceae bacterium
CTGAACCCCAAAGTCAAAAGCACCATCACCGTGCCGCTGGACCGTGAAATTCCGCCCATTGAACCGCCCAAAGACAGCAAGTACATCAAACACATCCGCATCCAGAGCAAACTGCTCACAGAATTCTGGGGCCGCCCCATGTACCTGGGCGCCCATGTGCTGTTGCCCGAAGGATTTGACGAGCACCCGGAGGTAAAATACCCGCTCGCCATATTTCACGGCCATTTTCCGGATGACTTCAGCGGCTTTCGCACCGAGCCGCCTGACCCCAACCTGAAACCGGATTACAATGCCCGCTTTGGCATCCATGGCTACAACCGCATGGTGCAGGAGGAAGCTTACCAGTTTTATAAACAATGGACCGGGCCCAACTTTCCCCGCGTACTGGCCGTGGAGATACAGCATCCCACGCCCTTCTATGACGACAGCTATGCCGTGAACAGCGCCAACAATGGCCCTTACGGCGATGCCATTGTGTATGAACTCATTCCGGAGATTGAGAAGCGTTTCCGGGGCATTGGCCAGGGCTGGGCCCGCTTCATGTATGGCGGCAGCACGGGTGGCTGGGAAGTGCTGGCTGCGCAGCTCTTCTATCCTGATGCCTTCAACGGCTGCTACAGTGCCTGCCCCGATCCGGTGGATTTCAGGGCCTATACCACCGTGAACATCTATGAAGACAAGAACGCTTACTACCAGGAAGGACCGTTCCGCAAAACCCTGCGGCCCGGCCACCGCAACTACCTGGGGCATGTGGATGCCACCCTGCGCGACATGAACCTGCGCGAGCTGGTGCTGGGCACCAAAGGCCGCAGCGGCGATCAGTGGGATGTATGGGAAAGCGTATTCAGCCCCGTGGGCAAGGATGGCTATCCCATGCGCATCTGGGACCGTTACACCGGCGAGATCGACACGGCCGTGGCACGCTACTGGCGCGAAAACTATGACCTGAGCCATATCCTGCAGCGCGACTGGCCCAAGATGGGCCACAAGTTGCAGGGCAAGATCAGGATCTATTGCGGCGACATGGACAATTTCTACCTCAACAATGCCGTGTACCTCATCCAGCAAAGGCTGGAGCGCCTTCAGGATCCGCCGGCATACGGTTTCGTGGATTATGGGGACCGGGCAGAGCATTGCTGGAATGGCGACCACAACAACCCCAACTACCTCACCCGCCTGCGCTACCACAGCATGTTCATCGCCAAGTGGGCGGAAGAGGTGAAGACCCGCTCGCCGCGGGGCGCTGACCTGACGAGTTGGCGGTATTGATTATCGACCAAAGCCTCGGGCAACAGCAGCACAGTTTGTTCCTGGCCATCCGGGCAGTAATGGCATGCATATGTCTATTTCCGGAAATTTTGCCCAGATGCCCCTGTCATAAGCAATCCTTAACATCCTGATGGTGTAACATTTGAATATTTCCATGCAATTTGCGGCCCGGACAAAATGCGTGATGTATGATTTATGCTGAGATCAATGCCCAGCTACTGGAGCAGGCTATGGACTATAACAGCTACCGAGCGATGATCGATGAGCTGATGGCGGAGGGCAAGACCACCGGCACCAACCAGGGCGAAGACCTGGTGGCCTATGCCAAACTCAATATTGCCCGCATGAACCGGCTCGACAAGACCTTTGCCCTGCCGCAAAACATGTGGCACCAGGTGCAGCGCATGCCGGGCAACCTGCTCTTTCTCACCATTACCGAGGGCTGGTGCGGCGACGCTGCCCAGATTGTGCCGGTCATTGAAAAGATTGTGGCTGCCCGCCCGGGCTGGCAGCACCGCATCATCCTGCGCGATGAAAACCTGCCGGTGATGGACCATTTCCTCACCAATGGCAAAAGCCGCTCCATACCCGTCACCATTGTAATGAAGGCCGACAGCTTTGATGTGATCGGCTGGTGGGGCCCCCGGCCGGAAGGCGCCCAGCAGGTGATAGACGATCTGAAGGCCGCCCAGGCAGAAGCCTCGGTGATGAAAGAAAAACTGCATGGCTGGTATGGCAGGGACAAGGGTGCCAGCACCGCCGCTGAATTTGTGAATGCCCTTCAGCAGGCCTTTGAGAAACCCGAATCTAAGAGCGCCCACCAGGCCGCCTAAAGCGGTGCCTGCCTTCATCAACAGCAACTCATTTTCGAAATTTCGTATCTTTACAGAAGCGCCGCAGGATCTGATCCAGCGGCGCTTTGCATTTAATTCGACCAACCTTTCAGGCAAACAGTTTTTCGTACACCACCTGCGCCATTTTCAGGTAGGCTTCGTGGCTGTATCCGGCAATATGGGGCGTGATCAGCACATTGCTTTGCCGGCACAGCCAATCCAGTTGTTGCTTTTCTTCGGCTGAAAACGTATCCAGTTTTTCATTTTCCAGCACATCCAGTCCGGCAGCCGACAGCAGGCCGGTCTCCAGGGCATGGATCAGGTCGGCCTGCTTCACCACCTTGCCACGAGAGGTGTTGAGCAGCACGGGGCGCTGCTGCAGGGCTTCAAAGAAATCGCGGTTGGCCATATGACGTGTTTCGGCAGTGAGCGGCACATGGAAGCTGATCACATCGGCATAGCGTTGAATCTGCTCCAGCGATGCTTCGTGAATATTGCCGGCCGCCAAGCCGATACGGTTGGGGTCATAGGCCAGCACGGTCACCTCAAAGGGCTGCAGCAGCCGGGCAAATTGCGAACCCGTGTTGCCATAGCCAATGATGCCCACGGTTCGGCCAAAAAGTTCTGTACCGCGGTTGGCATCGCGGATCCACTTGCCCTGCTTCACCTCTTCAAAGCTCGTATGGATCTTGTTGAGCAGGCTGAGCAGCATACCCAGCGCGTGTTCTGCTACGGCATTGCGGTTGCCTTCGGGACTGCTTACCACCCTGATGCCCCTTTCAGCCGCATAATCCAGGTCTATCAGTTCCAGCCCGCTGCCCAGGCGGCCAATCCACTGCAGGTGTGGAGCCTGGTCGAGGATGTAGCGGTCAATCTTCAGCCGGGTGGTCACAATCAATCCGGTGCAATGGTGCAGCGCCTCGCCCAGCTCCTCGTAGGTGATGGTGGGTCGAAAGTCTACCTGGTGTTGTTCATCCAGCTTGTCGATCAGCCAGGGATGGCAGGAAGCGGTGATGAGTACTTTGGGTTTGCTCATGGCGGATGCGCTGGTTTATTTCATGCGGAACGTAAGGGCAGCAAAATCGGCGATGCTGAGCTGCTCGGCCCGCTGGTTGAACAGGGGATCCTGCAGTTCGGCCTCCGTGAACAAAGAACGAACCGCATTGCGTAATTGTTTGCGGCGCTGGTTAAAGGCCGCCTTTACCAGCACCCGAAAATCTTTCTCGCTGCGCATGGGCACCGGTTGCTGCACCGGCAGCATGCGTATCACTCCGCTCATCACCTTGGGCGGCGGGTTGAAGCAACCCGGCGGTACATCAAACAGGTATTGCACCTCAAAGAAAGCCTGGGTTAGCACGCTGGTTACGCCATATATCTTGCTGCCCGGCTTAGCCGCCAGGCGCTGGGCCACTTCCTTCTGGAACATGCCGATCACGCATTCCACCTGGTCTTTCCAGTCGAGTACACGAAACACAATCTCCGTGGAAATATTATAGGGGAAATTCCCGATCAGCGTGAAGGGCCCATCAAATGGCACGGGCGTATCCAGCACACTCTGATGGATGATCCGGCCATCCAGCGCCGGGTAGGTTTTACGCAGGTAGGCTACTTTTTCATCATCAATTTCTATCACCTTCAGGTCCACCCCAGAAAGTTGCAGCAGGTATTTGGTGATGGCCCCACCGCCCGGTCCCACTTCCACCAACTGGCGCACCGGCCGCTCCTGCAGCGCCGCCACAATCTTGCGGCACATGTTCTCATCATGCAGGAAATGCTGCCCGAGCGATTTTTTGAGGGTGTATTGCATACGAAATGAAACAACAAAGGTACCTAACGCATTACGAACTTTGCCGAAGGCAAAGTGAAAAGCAAAAAACTGCTCCAAAATGCAGCTTCCTCCATGGAAGCATCCTGCACTAAGGACTTCAAACCTCAAACACCGAACCTCAAACTTCAATTCCTTATTTTTGATTTATGAGCGAACAACAAAAACCTATCATCGGATTCAGCAGCGGCGACCTCAACGGCATCGGCATTGAGATCATCATCAAAACCCTGGCCGACAGCCGCCTGCTTGATTTTTGCACCCCCGTGGTTTTTGCCAGCAACAAAACGGTCAACTTCTACCGAAAGGCATTTCCCGACCTGAACTTCCAGTACCAGAGCCTGCGCGACTTCAGCAAGCTCAACCCCAAGATGGTGAACATCCTGAACTGCTGGGAAGAGGAAGTGCCCATTACACCTGGCCAGCTCAATGAAACCGGTGGCTCCTACGGGCGCATCAGCCTGGTGGCGGCCACGGAGGCGCTCAAGGCGGGGCATATCCACGCCCTGGTAACAGCGCCCATCCACAAGAACAATATCCAGTCGGAAGATTTCAACTATTCCGGACATACCCCATACCTCAAAGCAGCTTTCGGCGTACCCGAAGTGCTGATGCTGATGGTAGCCGAAAACATGCGGGTGGCGCTGCTTTCAGAGCATGTACCCCTGAAGGATGCCGCGCAGTATGTTACGCGGGAGAATATCCTCAAGAAACTGCAGGTGCTGGTGGCCTCCCTGCAAAAGGACTTCGGCATCGACAAGCCCCGGATTGCCGTGCTGGGCCTGAACCCCCATGCCGGCGATGACGGGCTGATTGGCAAGGAGGAAGAAGAGATCATCAAGCCTGCTATCCGCGATGCCAAACAGCGTGGCATCATGGTGTTTGGCCCCTACCCCTCCGATGCCTTCTTTGCGCGCGGGCAGTATGAAAAGTTTGACGCCGTGCTGGCCATGTACCACGACCAGGGCCTGATACCCTTCAAATCACTGGCCTTGGGCGAAGGCGTGAACTATACCGCTGGCCTGCCGGCTGTGCGCACCAGCCCCGACCATGGCACCGCCTTCGATATTGCCGGCAAGGGTACCGCCGATCATACCAGTTTCCTGGCGGCCGTATTCAAGGCCATCGACATCCTGGTGAGCCGCGGGCAGTTTGCCGACATGCGCAGCAACCCCATGCGCCGCATGAGCCAGCGCATTGTGGCCAATGCCGTGGATGAAAAGATTGAGGAGGAATAGGAACGGACTTAGGCAATTATTGAATCCTCTGCCCGATTCATTGCCGCTGATGAATGCTCAATCGCAGACTACGGGCATCACTGAATGTTGCCGTCTTCCTATGAATTTCCGTAACGGAGTCCGGAGACTCCGCCTTATTACCCGTTCGTTATGCGCTGCGCTAACACTACGAACAGCGGGCATCATTTACCAGCAAAATAACTTTCCGGCACGCCTTTGTTGATGTTGTATTGGTCATAGGTGAGCTCCACGAAGCCCTTTTTGTTCTTCAGCTTGCTGGCATCCGGCTTCTCGCCATCGTCAAACTCCAGGGTTACCCCCTTGGGCAGTTTATAGTCCTTTGTGTTGAAGGAAAAGAGGGTGCGGTCGGGCAGGGCGTATTGGGTCCACTTGCCATAAAACAACTCCACATCATAAGTGCCGTTTTCGCGGGTGGTGGTGGTGGATTTGCGCACCAGCAGGTTCTTTTCATCAATGTACAGCGTGGTGAGCACCACATCGCTGGCCGGATCGGCAGGTATCACTTTTACCACCTTCACCGCGCTGCCATGCAGGGTGGCCGTGCCGGCATCGAGGGCTGTGAAGTTCTCGTTGGCCAATACGTGCTGCATGTTCACGCTCACGCCGCCCTTGGGCAGGATGCTGATGCCCTTCTCCTTGGTGATGCGGAACCGATTGGGCTGGCGGTAGTACACCTGCACCCGGGCCACGGGTACTTTCAGAAAGGCCACATCCGTACGCAGCCGGCCCGTGGCGCTGTAATCGGTCACCTTATCGAGTCTTGCCTTCACTTTTTTCACCAGGGCCGTGGCATCTTGCGCTGTCAGATTTGCCGCCCCCAGCAGCAGGCAGCATACATACAAAAAGAGCTTTATCGGATTCATAATCATGTGTTTCTATGTCATTAGCACCAGAACGCGGGTAGTAATAACGCCCGAAAGGACATTCCGTTCACCTGTCTGAAAATGTTAACTGCGCCTAAACCTTTGTTGGCTTGGAGGGTCAAATTTGATTGCGTTCCGGCCCGGAAGGCGCCATTTGATTGTAAAACATATTGCCCCATATAAATTCCAGGCGTTAAACATTATCTTTACATTACAATATTTTGCTATGAGAAAGCAAGCCTTCCTGCTGTTCATCAGCGCCGTGCTGGTCTCCCTGTCTGCGCTGGCCAATAAAGTAGTAGTGAAAGGCACTATTCAAACCCCTGCCGGGGCGCCGGTGGTGGGCAAAACGGTGTGGTTCTCAGCCGGTACTGCCGCCAACACCGCATGTGTGATTAACGACAGCACCAAGACCAACCCCAATGGGTATTTCATTGACACCCTGCAGTGCACCAATGCCGATATCCGCGTGGTAACGGTTTCCTTCCGCAACTGCGAGGGCGTGGTGGTGTCCAAAACCGTGGAAGTGCCTCTGTCGGGCGTTGTAGAGCTAAAGCTTGCCGACTGCCTGCAGGCCAATACCAGTTGCAAGGCTGCGTTTGCATGGGAGAGAACCAGCAACAGCGGCAATGCCTTTCGCTTTATCAGCACAGCCTCCACCACGCCCAGTGGCGACAGCATCGTGCGCCGGGTTTGGACTTTTGGCGATGGCACGGCCAATGAGGGCAACAACGCCATGGTGGCCAAGGAATACAAGAATGGCGGTGTGTATGAGGTGTGCCTGAAGGTGGTTACACGCTCAGGCTGCGTAAGCACTACCTGCCAGAAAGTGGAAGTGCCGTTGCTGCCAGCAGCCTGCAAGGCCGGCTTCCTGTTTGAACGGATTCCCAGTTCCGCTGCCGGCACCTTTGCGGTACAGTTCACCAGCGCTCCCAGCAGCGCTGCCGTGAGCGATGAGATCGTATCGCGCACCTGGTCGTTTGGAGATGGCAGCACCCATACCGGTAATGAGGTGAAGCCCATCCATACCTACAAGCAGGCTGGGGTTTACGAAGTATGCATCACCATCAAAACCGCCAAAGGATGCGAGAGCAAATGGTGCGGCAAGCTGGAGTTGCGCCCCACCACCTGTACTCCGGAAATCCAGTA
>JALOMZ010000089.1 GCA_025455205.1 Chitinophagaceae bacterium
GATTCTGTTCATTCACTTCCACCCTGCGTACGCCCAGCTGTTCCACGCACCTGGTTAGCAGGGCCTTGCCCAGTCCACGGCCCAAATATTCCGGGTCAAGAAAAAGCATGTCCAGTTGCTGGCCGGATGTGCCGGCAAATCCTGCGAGGGTTCCATCGGCCGTGAAGGCACACAGCATGCTGTAACAGCTGAAATCCATCTGCTGCACCAGCAATGTGTAATATGTCAGGTCTGCCTCAGTAAGAAAATGGTGGGTGGCCCGTACAGACCGCTCCCATATGCGGATTATGCGCTCATGATATTGTGGTTGATAGGGTGTAATGTGGTATTCCATACCCGGTTGTCTTGCTGTTACTGTTTCTTTTCCTGCCGTCCTCTTTTCTTCAGGCGCTGATACTCTCTTAAATTAAACTTCACTTTCAGGTTGCTCAACGGTCATGCCTGATGTAACGTAGGTTGCAGCAGACTGCTGCTGGCCAGGAATGAGCAATGCCAGGCCCTTTTTTTTGGGCGCAACTGTGTTCTGCCAGCTACAGGGTATTCAGAGATATTGCATGTGTATTCATTGGAGGAAATGGTTCAGCACGCAGGCATAGGCGCTAAGGTTCTTATGTTTTGTTCCTAATGGTTTCTGAATAGCTTTTGAAATTCCGGAGGATGGACAGCCACCCTTCATATTGAAGTTCCAGACTGTGGATGTTTTCCGGATCAAAGGATTCTGTGATGAGGGTGCCTGTGCCGCTGGATGAAAAACTTACGGATACCCTGCGGCCATCATCCATGTGGTAGGAAATGTGCTGGTGGGGTATGATGGATTCGAAGGTGCCGGTAAAGTCGAATCCGGCGCTCCCATCGCGGGCTTCCATGCGATAGCAAAAGCTGCCGCCGGGCGTTAGGTCCAGCCGTGCCTGCGGGGTATGCCAATCTGGTGAGGCCTGGTTCCAGTGCACAATGTGGGCTGGCTCCGTAAAGGCATCCCATACCTGCGCGACCGGTGCGTTCACGCTTGCTGTAATGGTGATACGGAAATCTTCGGCCATTTGCCGCACGCGTTCCAGGGCCAGGGGAAACCGTTCGTTGAAGAAGGGGACAAAGCTCTCTTCAGCATCCACTGATGCCTGCAGCAGCACCTTGCCATCCTGTTTTTCAAGCATATAGCTTTCGCAAACCTTGGCCAGGGAAGGGTCCGGCGCTTGTTCCTGAAAGTTCAGGATTGGCCCCAGGTGTTCAATCACCATCTTTACTCCCGGTACATGTTCGGCAATGCGGGCATACATGCCCCTGCCATCGGGCAGCAGAAAGTGCACCCGGCTGCCGGCTTCCCAGGTGCTCACGGCATAAGAACCTTCGCCAAAAACAGATGTCCACTGGCGGTAGGTATAGTCATTCCAGAGTACAAACCACACCCGTTCCGGAGCGGCGGCAATGGCTATGTGGTACATCAAGCGTTGCATGTAGTTGTGAATTTGTCAACTATGTTACAAAGGGTAAAAGGGAAATGCAAACCGCTGGTGTAAAAAGCTGCCTCAGGAACGTCTGCCATGCCGGCTTCCCCACCAAACCAGTGCCCCGGCGGCAATGATGCTGAGTCCCCAGAGACTGGCCTGCCATTTCATGGTGAACCCGTAATACAATATCCAGGCATTGATGATGAGGAAGAGTATGGGCGTTAGCGGGTATCCCCAGGTTCGGTATGCTGGCTGCAGGTGTGGCATGCGGCGGCGCAGTATGAATACCCCCAGCACGGCCAGGGTAGTACTGAGGGTGAGGGTGAAGCCGATCAGGTCTATCACCAGTTGGAACTGGTTGATCAGCACCAGCACCAGGGCAATGGCGCTTTGGGCAATCACGGCAATGGATGGCACACCATGACGGTTCAGCCGTCGCAGGGGCCCCAGGGCATTTACATCATCGCCCAGGCGGGCGCTTACCCGCGGGCCGGCAAAGGTCATGGCGCTGATGGTGCTCACAAGCGACACAGAGATGATGATGCCCATCATGTTGGCACCATGGGCCCCAAACAGGTATTGCGCAGCCACAAATCCCACTTCCAGCTGTCCCTGCATGGCTGCCAACGGGGCCGCGTTGAGGAAGGCATAATTGAGCAGCACATACAGCAGGGTCACCAACCCGGTACCTGCCGCCAGCGCCAGGGGCAGCTTGCGTCCCGGCTCTCTGATCTCACCGGCAATGTAGCTGGCCGCATTCCACCCGGTATAAGCATAGCTCACCCAGTAGAGGTTGGTCACAAAATGCGGGCTGGTAAATATTTCCTTCCATCCGGCAGTGGTGGGTGCCACGCTGATGGGCTGCGGCTCCCGGGCAAGCAGTCCGCTGCCAATCAGAAAGAGCATAATGGCAATATTGATGAGGGTGGATACCTGCTGGAAGCGGGCACCCACCGATTTGTTCCATGCATGGATGGCGGTAATGCCGGCCAGTACCGCAATGCCCATGCCCAACTGTGGCAGGGCCGGCCATACACTGTGGAGGTAATGGCCCAGGGCTATGCTCACCGCCGCCACCGGAGTGGCAAAGCCCACGATGGCGCTGACCCATCCGCTGAGAAACCCCACAAAGGGGCTGTAGATATGCGATAGAAAATTGTATTCTCCACCATTTTCGGGCATGGCGGCCCCTAACTCTCCATACACCAGGCTGCCGCATAAGGCAATGATGCCGCCCACCACCCATAACATCAAAACCGCAAACAGGCTTTGCATGTTCTGCAGCTGAAAACCAAGGCTGGTATAGATGCCACTGCCCACCATATTGGCTATAACGAGGCTGATGGCGGTGGCGAGGCCCAGGGAGCGTTGATTGTACATGCCCCAAAATAAATACTTCATCAGCAGGAACCCTGCCCGGGTACCCCATTCATTAACATGGGCCAGGCATCCGCTAGGAATTGCCAATTGTGCGGGTTATTTTACATCCTTCAAACTTGTGCATCATGCCCATTTTCATGGACCTTCACATAGTGCCCGGCGTCAACGCCAAGGATGTGGCCGAAGCCCATCGCATGGACGTTTACATTGAGAAGGAGCATCAATGCACCTGCCTGACTTATTGGGTGGATGAGATCCGCGGCCATGTGTTCTGCCTCATCGATGCACCCAATAAAGAGAGTGTACTGGAATTGCACAATCGCTCCCATGGGCTCACCCCGCACAAGATCATAGAAGTGCAACCCGAGCTGGTGGAGTCATTCTTAGGACGAATAACTGATCCGGCAGATGCGCCGGTAACCGACACCGGCCTGCCGATCATCGACGACAGTTCTTATCGCACCCTGGTGGCCTTTCGTCTGGAAGACCCGGTATTGCTTGCTAAGACCATTGGACAGCAGGAAGCGGCAGCCAGGCTGGCGCAACGGCATGCCTGGATACGGGAAGCGGTGGCGCGTTTCCGCGGACGCGAAGCCCTGCTGGATGGCCATATGGTGGTGGCATCCTTTGTAGCGGCCGACAGTGCCGTGAGCTGTGCCCTCCAGACACAGGAGCAGTGGGATAAGGAACAGGGGCCGGCAGGGTGGTCTATCAGCATCCATGCCGGCGAGCCGGTGTCTGCTGCCAATAAACTTTTCGGCGAAGCCGTGCTCCTGGCCCGGGCCATGTGCCTTTCTGCCAGTGGCGGCGAAGTGCGTATGTCGGCCAGTGTGCGTGAACTGATCAAGCCCGACCTGCTGCAACGGCCGGGTGCGCGGGTGCAGGTGCTCAGCCTGCCGGACGAACAAGTGCTGAATGCCCTTATTGGCGCACTCGACAAGCATTATGCAGATCCTGATTTCGGACAGGAAGAACTGTGTCGTGCCATCGCCCTGAGCAAATCGCAACTGTACCGAAAATCAACGGCACTCACCGGACTCAGTCCCAACGACCTGCTGCGTACCTACCGGCTGGACCGCGCAGCCCATATGCTGCGGCGTCAGCAAGACTCCGTTTCCGGCATCACCTATGCCAGCGGCTTCAGCAGCCCGTCTTATTTCACCAAGTGCTTCAAAAAGCAATTCGGGATGCTGCCTAATGAATACCTCGACATGGCCGGACAAGTGTAACCGGGCTGGGAAAATTTTACCAGCCATTGAATGAATTGTGCTAACAGCATGGCAGGTGTGGCCACTAGTTTAGCGTTATCATTCAACACCAAACCTGTCAACCATGAACAAGATCATCCATCGCCTGCTGCTCCTGTCAGCCACCGTACTCTTCACCACCATGGCCATTGCCCAAAACACTGGCGATGCCGCCAAAACCAAAAACAATTCCACGATGAAAACCTATCTCATCGAAAGAGACATTCCGGGTGCCAGCACCCTTACACCCGCCGACCTGAAAGGCATTTCCCAGAAATCATGCTCCGTACTCAAGGAAATGGGGCCCAAAATCCAGTGGCAGCACAGCTATGTGGCCGGTAACAAAGTATTCTGTGTATACAAGGCCGAAAATCCCGAACTGCTGCGTGAACATGCCCAGAAGGGTGGCTTTCCCATCACCTCCATCACCGAGATCGCCAACGTAATCAGTCCCGCTACGGCCAACCAATAATGCCGGCATATCCTGGTTCACGCTATTATGGGCCTGCCCTCCGGGGCAGGCTTTTTTGTGGCAGATGACCCCGCGGCGTCGTTGGGCAGGGTCTTACAGCAGGCTGGTGGGGCCTGGCAGTCATGGCCATTTTTCATAAATTTTAGAAAAGCGGCAGAATTTTTAGGATCATAATAGATTTTATTCGCTTTATTTGCGTCCGCAAACGAAGATTTACAAGCATTTCTGATTCTGAACTGAAAATGTCAAAAAACTCACTGATACAGCTGGTTACCGAGGTAATCATGCACGCCTTCAACAAGCGTGGGTTTTTTACTGTGCCCTGCAGGCCAGGTTTTTTTGTACGTCCATACCCCGTGGTGGTGCGACGATAAATTCCCCCAATCCATACAGACACATTGGTCTTTGTTGGTAGCTGCGCCGGGGCGTAGCCTCTGAACGTTAACCAGTTCCCTTTCACCATCCACCCTCATGGGTTTATGAACCAGAATGACTTTTTGATTATCACGGCGAATGCCACCCACGTGGATTTCGCCCAGATCATCTGCGACGAATACGAAAGCAGCGCCAAGGCACGCGGTACCGGTATTGCCAAGCGCAGCCCCGATTATGTAAAACAGAAAATGCTCGAAGGCAAGGCCATCATCGCATTTGAAAGAGCCACGGGCATTTGGGCAGGCTTCTGCTATATCGAAACCTGGAGCCATGGCGAATACGTGGCCAACAGCGGCCTCATTGTGGCGCCACCCTACAGCAAGGCCGGCCTGGCCAAAGCCATCAAGCAGGAGATCTTCAAGCTGAGCCGCAAGTTGTATCCCGAAGCCAAAATATTCGGCCTCACCACCGGCCTCGCGGTGATGAAGATCAACAGCGACCTGGGATACGAGCCCGTTACGTACAGCGAACTCACGCAGGATGATGCCTTCTGGGCCGGCTGTAAGAGCTGCGTGAACTACGATATCCTGATGAGCAAGGAGCGCAAGAACTGCATGTGCACCGCCATGCTGTACGATCCTAAGGATCACTACGAGCCGCAGGAAACCGCCCAGGCCTTCCGGGAAAAGAAGGGCATTTATGAGCGATGGATGCGCATCAAGAAGCGCTGGCGCGACCTCTTTGACCGCGACAAGGAAAAGACGGGCGGTGGTGGCACACTGGCTGCTGCCAAACGCATGTTCTCGCTGCGGTCCCTCTGGTAAACTGGCATCTCCCTTTATTCATTTCTTAATAGCAAACAATCATGAGCGATCAACCTCAAAAACCGGTGGTAGTACTGGGTTTTAGTGGTGGGCTGGATACCACATTCTGTGTAAAGTACCTGAGTGAAGACCGGGGCTATGAAGTGCACAGCGTAATTGTGAACACCGGCGGATTCAGCGCTGCCGAACTGCAGCAAATAGAAGCACACGCCTACAAACTGGGCGTGAAGAGCCATACAACGGTGGATGCAGTGAAGCCCTACTATGAGCGCATCATCAAATACCTTGTATATGGCAATGTGCTTAAGAATAATACGTACCCGCTGAGCGTAAGTGCCGAGCGCCTGATGCAGGCCCTGCATATAGCCGAGCACGCCAAAAAGCTCAACGCCACCGCTGTGGCCCATGGCAGCACCGGTGCCGGCAACGACCAGGTTCGGTTCGATATGATCTTCCACATCATGATCCCCGGCGTGGAGATCATCACCCCCATCCGCGATATGAAGCTGAGCCGCGAGGAAGAGATCGAATACCTGAAGGCGAAAGGCGTGGACATGAACTTCGCTAAAGCCGCTTATTCCATCAACAAGGGCCTCTGGGGCACCAGTGTGGGGGGACGCGAAACCCTCAACTCCAAAGACTGGCTGCCGGAATCGGCCTGGCCCACGCAGGTGACCGCCAGCGGCACCCGCACGGTGGAGCTTGAATTTGAAAAGGGACAATTGGCTGGCGTGGACGGCGAAAAATTCGGGCATCCGGTGGATGCCATCAACAAATTGCACAGCATTGCCGCACCCTACGGCGTGGGCCGCGATATCCATGTGGGCGATACCATAATCGGCATCAAGGGTCGCGTGGGCTTTGAGGCCGCAGCGCCCATGATCATCATCAAGGCCCACCACCTGCTGGAAAAACATGTACTCACCAAGTGGCAGCTCAACTGGAAAGACCAGCTGGCCCTGTTCTACGGTAACTGGCTGCACGAAGGACAGATACTGGATCCCGTGATGCGCAACATGGAAGCCTTCCTGGAAAGCACCCAGCAGAACGTAACGGGTAAGGTATTTGTGCAATTACAGCCCTATCACTTCCAGGTAACCGGCATTGAAAGTGCATACGACCTGATGAGCAGCAAATTCGGCAAGTACGGTGAAATGAATACCGGATTCACCGGTGAAGATGTGCGCGGCTTCAGCAAGATCTTCGGCAACCAGACGGTGATCTGGCATAAGGTGAATGAAGAATAGTTTACAAGTTCGCGAGTTCACAAGTTCAATAGTTCGCGAGTTCGCAAGTTCAATAGTTCAATAGTTCAAGGGTTCAATGTTCAAAAGTTCAAAGTTGGGTTTGGAAAAGTCTGTAATCATGTCGGGTGCCGTGGCACTGCATCAGTTCAAAACAGCTGCTG
>JALOMZ010000090.1 GCA_025455205.1 Chitinophagaceae bacterium
GTTCTTGCGTTCTACAAACAGGTGCACGGTATCACCGTAGGTATGGATGCCGCTCAGCACCACTTCCCCATTTTCGTCTTGGAGGGTCTGGGGTTCCATGTAGCTGGTGCCGCCCCGGCGGGTGGTCTGTTGCCAGGCGTCGGTGGCATCGTCTACCCGCAGGGCCAGGGTCTTCACCCCGTCACCATGTTTGTAGATATGGTCGGCTATCTCATTATGGGCCCGCAGCGGGGTGGTGAGCATGAAAGTGAGTTTATGCTGACGCACCACATAGCTCACTTTGTCTTTAATGCCAGTTTCCGGGCCGGCGTAGGCCAGGGCCTGGAAGCCAAAGGCACTCATATAATAGTGGGCGGCCTGCTTGGCGTTGCCCACATAGAATTCAACATAATCGGTACCCTGCAAAGGCAGGAAGTCTTCAACGGCAGCAGCCTGCAAACGGCTTTGAACAGCAGTTTCCATTTATCAGCAATTTTGAATATCAGATAATAAAACAGTACAATATGTTGCGGATTATCCGCAGCGTCATCCAATGGATAATAGCCTTACAGGCCAGGTGAATCAGGCCTGCGCGTCCATGGCCAGGGTGGTCATCAGGAATATGTAGTCTTTATTGGCAAGCATAGAATGCAGCAAAAGTAGGTATTGCCCCCCACCTCCCCCGTTAAAAAAATGCACAAGCCTGCACCAGGCAGACCAATTGCCCCGCCTGCGGACGCGGGTTCAGGCGGCTGCCAATCTTGTCAATCGCGGTTTACCCTTCCGGTAAAGCGGCGCTTTCCTTCCACATACACATCCACCACATAGCGGCCTTTTGGCAGGTAGGCCAGGCTGTAGGTAAACTGGCCTTGCTGCACCTGGCGATAGTCGTGCTGTTGATACAGATTGCCATCCACGGTGATCTTGACCGATACATCCGCCTTCCGGCTCAATTGCAATTCCAGGTTGATCTTATCCGCCGTGCGGCGTGGGAACATGGAAAAGGCCGCCTGTATGTTGGCCGTATCCATCACGTAAGCGTCTGTTGCCAGGAAAGGCAGCTGTTCGCCGCTGCCGCAATCGCTTTCAAACACATGGATCAGCCGGCCCTGCATATCGGTGAGCCGCAGGTAGCCGTCGCCTTGCTGGGGTTGCGCCCAAAACTGCAGGCCATTGCCGGCGGTATCGGTCAGTACCATGTTGTGCCAGCCCTCCTGTAGTGAAATGGTATCACGGTAAAGGGTATTGGCCTGGTGCATCGCCGGGCCCCGCTTCCATACGGTATCGCCCGATTGGTTTACCAGGCTCAGGAAATTATCAGCCGGCCGGTTGTTGGTGCGGAAATGCACCACCATTTGCCGGGGCAGCAGCCGCGGACTCATAAACGAAGTGGACATCAGGTTATCACCTGTCCATGCATCCGTTTTGCCATTGGGTGATGAGAGTTCCACCGTGAAACGGTTCTCTCCTGCCTTGGAATCGATATTACCCGGAAGTACCACCACGGTGGCCTGATTGAAGGCCAGGCTGCCCCGCCAGGTATGGGTACGCCGGTTGAAACCATCGGTGCCATAGCTGATCTGCAAACTGGTAAGGGTTTGGCGCCCCAGATTGCGTATGATGATTCGGGGCTGGGAGATGGCGGGATTAGAGCGGAAATGCTGCGACTTGCCGGTGGGGGCTACTATGTCTTCAACGGCCACATCATGGCTGGCAGCAGGCGCTGCATAGTGAAACAGGTAAGAGCCAATATGTTCATAGGCCTGAATATTGGCTGTGGCCGTGTAGGGTTCCATGGTCATAGAGGCTGTATGGCTTCCAGGCTTCACGGGTACATCCAGCACATCTGGAACTTGCAGGTCGCCGGGACACCAGTATGCCCTGTCGTAGATCCAGGTGCCCCCTTGCGGATACAGGGGGTTGGTGCTGCATTCCTTCCACATGTCGCGCCGGTCCACCACCCGCCCATCTATGGCTATCTGGCGCCAGCGGCTGCAAAACTCGCTGCAGTTGCGGGGTCTGTCGGCGCCATGTCCTGTGTGCTGAATACGCACCCTGCTGTATGCAGCGCCGGCAGGCGTTTGGTATGTTACCGGCCGCAGCGAAGCTTCGATGGGATTATTGGGATCTCCATACTTATACTTATCGTTCCACAGGGGAACCATGCCAAGGAATTTCGAAACCGGCGGCCCCAGGGTCACCTCAAAATCAAGGGTGAGGGCCCATCCAACCGTATTGGGTTCATAACCGGTGTGCAGGTATTCTATTTCCACACTATCGCGCAGGAGAAATGCAAAATCAGTTACATCCACCTCCCACTGCCATTGCCAGCCCTTGCCAAATATGCTGCCATACGGGGTAAGCATACGGCCTATCTCTATTTTGTGATCCTTGCCGGCCACGCCCCCCTGGCGGCGGATACTGATCACATCACAATAATCCCAATGCGCCGTGGGCATACTGTCGGGGCTGCCCAGGGTTAGCAGCAATTTCACGCGTCGCACACTTTCTTCCCGGGCCGGAAATCGTCCCCATGCAACAAATGGCTTTTCACCTTTGGATGGGTCGGTCACCACGGTGGTGCGCTGGTGCGTAACCACATGCCTTACCCGGGGCTTTTCCTGCGCCTTTGCCGGCTGTGTAAACAGGGTTGAAAGGCCAACCATCAGGAAGTACAAGCAACGCTTCATAGAATTCTCCTTTTAAAGCAGACAGGTCTTCAACGCCCTTACTGCAGATGCCCGAAAATACGCTGCCGCCAACTCATTTGTAAACAGAATCGTCTTTTCCATAATGATTCCTTTTTACACTTGTACTATTTCACGGTAAAACCTGCTTGTTGCACTATCGGTTGCCTGCAGAATCGCTAATTTTAAACATATCCTGACCACTGCCTGCAAGCACAGGCAAACAGGATACCCCGCAGTCTAAATCCAGACCATTATGTTTTTGCCTTCATTCAGGTCCTTACTTAGTCCTCTGTTGTTTTTGGGCCTGATACTCTCCTTGCCAGTGATCGGCCAGGACCTCGATCCCAGGGCCTATATGCGCACCCCTGTCAAATCAACCACCCTGATCACGGGCCTGGTCTATTCCCAGGGTGGCGTGGTAACAGACCCTACCCTGCCCATTCAGAACATCAAGGCAAAGGTGGAAGCGGGCTCCCTGGGAATGGCCCACACCTTCAATCTGCTGGGATTAACTGCTCAGGCATTGGTGGCGCTACCCTATTCCTGGGCGCAGGTGAGCGGCGCGGTAGGCGGGCTGGACAGTGCCATCAGCCGTTCAGGGCTGGCTGATATGCGCATGAGGTTGTCCGTGCTGCTGCTGGGCGGCAAGGCTGCAGATGTGGCAACCCTGCGGAAAGCCCCGCGCAAAACCATTGTTGGCGCCAGTTTGAATGTGGTGGCCCCCACCGGGCAGTTTTTTCCGGATAAGCTCATCAACCTGGGCACCAATCGCTGGGCCTTCCGTCCGGAACTGGCCTTATCCCAACCCATCGGGCGCCGCTGGCTGGCCGACCTGTACGGCGGCATTTGGCTGTTCACCAATAACAAAACATTTTACCCGGGCAACTCCCTGCGCAAGCAGGAGCCTATGGGCGCTTTTCAACTCCATGTGAGCTATAATATCAGGCCGGTGCTTTGGGTGGCCCTGAATGCCACCTACTACACTGGCGGCACTTCCTCCGTGAACAACCAGTACAAAGACGACCGGCAGGCCAACGCGCGTGTAGGCATTACCGCCGTGGTTCCTACCGGGAAAATGAGTGCGCTGCGCTTCTCAGCCAGCACCGGGGCTATTGTGCGCATCGGGCAGGATTTCACCTCCTATTCACTGGGCTGGCAAAAAAGCTGGATTGCCGGGTTCAATCCCGGCAAAAAATAGCCGATCGAAACAAATACATCTCCGAAAAAACCGGCTCCGGAATATATCCGGCAGATCAGGAGCGTGGCCCATGCTCATCCATATCCACCCCTTTGGCTTTGAGCGCTGCCGCAGCGCCTTTGTTGAACAGGATTTTGTACAGAAAGACCAGGGCCGTAACAGAGAAGATGCCGGCAATGATGTACTGTATGAACTGCTGGTTGTCGTTCATTTTTGCCACCAAAATTCGTCCGCCGAAGACAAAAACAGCCAAACCGGCCAGGGTGCCCAGTCCAATGCCTGTGCTGTACCAATTGTAATGCGGCCGGGTAGCCTGCAGCACCCCTTTGCCAAACAAAACCGTGCTCCAGCCCACCCAGAAGGGCAGCTGCATCGGATTGACGGCACTCATAGTCATGCCCAGTACAAATGCATTGATATCCGCGTTCAGGATCACATTGCGGGTTTGGCCCGATGCATCGGCTGCCGCCACAAAACTGCTTACGGCCAGGGCTGCCACAATCAGAAAAGCCAGCCAATCCATAAAACGCAGCAGGGAGGTACGGTGCCTGATCCAGTTGATGCCCACCACAGACAATCGCACATAGGCCACCTCCACCAGGGCAACTCCCATGCTGAAAAGGCTGGCTTCATATACGCCTGAAGACATGGAGATCTGCATGGCCGCCACATTGAGCGTACCCAGCGGCAGGGTACCCAATGCACTGATGGCCATGCCCCACCCGAATATGCGCCCGTAACCCTTTGCCATACATCAGAAACTTAATGCCTTATCCTTGGTTTCGAGGTAACGCTTGTGCTGCTTGGCCTCACGCAGAAAGCGGAGACCTTTGCGAAACGGCCAGGGCGCCACCCCTTGCCGCCTGTTTTCACGGCTGATTTCATAGAGCGCCTTCCAGTGGCGCAGGATCTCGCGGTAAGCTGCCCCCAGGCTGTAGCCGCTGTCGTAAATATGGTTCGGCTCTGCACCGCATCCGTTGTATTCCAGAATAACAAAACCAGTACCGTTTTTAAGATCTTCCAGGCTGTGGCACATTAAATCCCACCGTCCGTAGAACCAGGTGCCCACTTCGTGGCTCAGCTTGTCGAATACAGCCAGGAGTCTGCCGTCTATTTCATGATTGAGGTTGATGAAATGGGCGCCGCGGTTATGGTTGGCCGCATAACTCAGGGGATAACGCTCCCCATCGGGAATCACTTCATGCCAATACGCTTCATGGCCAGACCGCAACTCCTCAACCCGTCGGGCCGCTTTGGCATGCGCCCACACCAGTTGCTCCAGGGTGTCCTTTCCATTGCCCACCACATGCATCGGTATTTTATGGAGCAATCCGGTGATCACGCCATGCTGCTGCCCCGGATAACGGTAATAGAATACACTCATCTCCATGGGCAGGTCAACAAATGCCTGAACCATGTATGGCACGCCGGCCAGCAGGTGGTAGGCCCGCAGCTGTTCAAAATTATCGACCTTGCGGAATAACAGTCCGGCCAGCCCAACATTTGGCTTGGCCACTACCGGAAACGCCAGGCCGGCACCCTGCACGGCGGCCATAGCCTCCTCAAAAGGCAGCGCAGGATCGAGAAATACTGTTGGGGGATACAGGTCCCGGTGTAGCTGGAGATACATCTCATCCTTGGGCTCGCCCTCCAATCCGCCAAATGTTATACCCGGATTGCTGGGGGTGAAAAACCAGACAGAGCGACTTCGAAGCATATACCAGCCCCAGGCCAAAGCCAGCGGAAGATACACCAGCTCAAAAGGCCAGTTTTCCCAACTCTTCAATCGCTTCATCATAGTAGCACGGGTACGCCCCTGGGGCGGCGAAGGTAATCATATAAGGCATCGGGCTGTTCAGTAGCTGCAACTGGGTGGTTGGCAGTGGTGCTTCAACCGCATTGCCGTAATTTAGCGGGCCTTTCAAAAGGCCAAAAACACAAGCATTAACGATTATGCCAGTAAAGACCATGGCCCAATGGATGGCCGAAGGAGCAAGTCCGGATATTTTGTTTTGGGTGGGTTGTGCCGGAAGCTTTGACCAGCGGGCACAAAAAGTGACCCGGGCCTTTGCCCAGATCCTGGATGCAGCAGGCATCAGCTACGGCATCCTCGGAGCTGAGGAGATGTGCACCGGCGATCCGGCACGCCGAGCCGGCAACGAATTCCTGTTTCAGATGATGGCCTACCAGAACATCCAGGTGCTTAATGGGTATGGTATCCGCAAGATCGTGACCACCTGCCCGCACTGCTTCAATACGCTGAAGAACGAATACCCCGACCTGGGCGGCCATTACGAAGTGATTCATCATACCACCCTCCTGCAGCAACTGATTGATGAGGGAAAGGTGAAACTGAAGGAAGGTGGCAGCTTCAAGGGTAAACGCATAACGTACCACGACAGCTGCTACCTGGGCAGGGCCAACCAGATTTATGAAGCGCCACGCGCCGTGCTCGAAGCACTGGATGCCGAACTGGTGGAAATGAAACGCTGCCGGAGCAATGGCCTTTGCTGCGGGGCCGGTGGGGCGCAGATGTTCAAGGAAGAGGAAAAAGGAAATACCCGGGTAAACCTGGAACGCACGCAGGAAGCCCTGGGCACCCGGGCCGGCATCATTGCCGCCGCCTGTCCTTTCTGCAACACCATGATGACCGACGGGGTAAAACTGAATGAAAAGGAAAACGAGGTACAGGTGCTGGATGTGGCTGAACTGGTAGCACAGAGTTTGGCATGATTGCTGCTGGTACCTTACACTTTAATTAATTTGAATCCGCAGGTATGTCCAGGATCCTGATCATAGACGACGAACGCGCCATCCGCAACACATTGGGTGAGATCCTCCAGCACGAAGGGTATAAGATAGACATGGCCGAAAACGGCGAAGAAGGATTTGAAAAATTCAAGAAGAACCCTTACGATGTGGTGCTTTGCGATATCAAAATGCCCCGCATGGATGGCATGGAATTCCTGGAGAAAAGCCGCGAAGTGAACCCGGATGTACCCCTGATTATGATCAGCGGACATGGCAATATTGACACCGCTGTGGAAGCGGTGAAGAAGGGTGCCTACGATTATATTTCCAAACCACCCGATCTCAACCGGCTCCTGATCACCATTCGCAATGCCACCGACAAAACAACGCTGGTAAGTGAGACCAAAACGCTGAAGCGTAAGATCAGCAAAGTGCAGGATATTATTGGTGAAAGTGAGCCGATCCGCAAGATCAAGGACACCACA
>JALOMZ010000390.1 GCA_025455205.1 Chitinophagaceae bacterium
TCTTTCGGTCTTCCCGACTTCTTGAAACCACAGAGGCAAAGGAGGACTGCGCAGAGGAGCCCAGAGGGAAGGTCCTTTCTTTCGGACTTCCGGACTTCTTGAAACCACAGAGGCAAAGGAGGACTGCGCAGAGGAGCCCAGAGGGAAGGTCCTTTCTTTCGGACTTCCGGACTTTCGGACTTTCCGTCTTCCGGTCTATGGACTCCTGACTTCCGACTATGGACTACCCCTACTCCGCCATCATCTCCTTCACCACCCGTACCACATCTTCGGTGTTGGGCTTGCTGAAATAATCGCCATCGCTGCCATAGGCGGGACGGTGTGCCTTGGCCGTAAGGGTTCGGGGCGACGCATCGAGCCAGCGGTAACCACCCTGTTCTTCCATTACCTTATTGAACATATAGGCGGCAGCACCACCGGGTACGTCTTCGTCTACAAACAGAATGCGGTTGGTCTTCTTCAGGCTGCTGAGAATATGGTGGTGAATATCGAAAGGCAACAGGGTCTGCACATCAACCACCTCAGCATGCACACCCAGCTTCTCCAGGCGGGTGGCGGCTTCCATTACAATGCGCAGGGTTGATCCATAGGAAACTATCGTAATATCTGTGCCGGAGCGTATCACCTCGGGAACACCCAGCGGCACGGTCAGCTCCAGCAGGTTCTGGGGCAGTTGTTCCTTAAGCCGATAGCCATTGAGGCATTCTATGATGAGACCGGGATCATTGCTCTGCAACAGGGTGTTATACATACCCACCGCCTGCACCATGTTGCGCGGCACGCACACATACATGCCACGCAGGCTGTTGATGATCATGCCCATGGGACTGCCGCTGTGCCAGATGCCTTCCAGGCGGTGGCCGCGGGTGCGCACAATGAGCGGACAGCTCTGCTGGCCGGCCGTGCGGTAATGCAGCGTGGCCACGTCGTCGCTCAGGGGCTGAAGACCATAGAGAAGGTAGTCGAGGTACTGGATCTCGGCAATGGGGCGCAGACCACGCAGGGCCAGGCCTATGCCCTGCCCCATGATGGTGGCTTCGCGGATGCCGGTGTCAAAAATGCGCTGCTCACCGTGTTTGGCCTGCAGGCCGGCGAAGCCCTGGTTCACGTCGCCAATATGCCCTACGTCTTCTCCAAAAGCCACTACATGGGGGTTGGCCGTGAAGAGCTGGTCGAAATAACGGTTCAGCACTTCATAGCCATTGATGAGGGGCGCATCGGCGTTATAGGTTGCCGGCACGGGTGCCACGTTGAGTGCGCTGGCCGCCCCTTCATTATAGAGGAAGGTGTTGAACAGGGTTGCGTTGGTCTTTTCCTGCTCAGCCCGGTATGCCTGCATAGCTTGAAGGGGAGCGCCGGAACTAAAATCAATGCCCGTGGATAATGCCTTAAGCACATCGCGGCGCAGGGGTTCCTTTTGCTGGCGCAGGTCGTTGAGGGTGGCAGAGAGGATGCCGTTGGGGTCCTGGCCATCGGCCACAGCAGCCTGGAGCAATTGCTGCACGGTATCCGACATTTCCTTCACCGGCTTCAGGAAATCGGCCCAGGCCTTGTCCTTGCCTTCCTTCACTTCATGGCGGATGGCATTGTCCAGCTCATCCAGTTCTTCTTCGGTGGCCAGATCGTTGGTGAGGATCCATTCGCGAAACTTCTTGATACAGTCCCATTCCCGTTCCCATTCCAGCCGTTCGGCGCTCTTATAGCGCTCGTGGCTGCCGCTGGTGCTGTGGCCCTGGGGCTGCGTCACTTCCTCCACGTGGAAGAGCGCGGGCATATGCGTTTGGCGGATATGGGCAATGCCCTGTTCAAAGGCCTCGCACATGCCGGCATAATCCCAGGCCTTCACCTTGTAGATCTTCATGCCATTGGCGCCGGCAGTGGCCTCAAAGCCTTTCAGGGCTTCGGATATAGACCCTTTGGTGGTTTGCTTCTCCTTCGGCACGGAAATGCCATAGCCATCGTCCCACACAATTCGCTGGTACTGGCATCGCCAATGGAGCAGAAGCACACTTCATTGCCATTTACACTCAGTTGCTGCAGTTCCTGCAGCGTTGGGAGCTCGCGGAACAGTTTGGAGGCCAGGGCCAGGCCCAGGGCGCGGGGCACCTGTGCGGCCGTGGGTGCCATATCGGTGGCGGTATTGTATTGTTGGGCCAGCGGCAGCCAGGTGCCGTCGGGCAGTACATTCTTGCTGGTGAAATGGGCGTTCATCTGCCGGCCGGCGCTCCAGGGATCATTTTCCACAATGGGGTCGGCATAGAGCTGGGCAAAGAACTGTTGCACATTGGCCAGGCCCAGGGCAAACATCCAGGTCTGGTCGCGGTAGTAACCGCTGCGCCAGTCGCCGGGCCTGAAGAACTTAGCCAGGGCCACCTGGGGCAGCTCCTTGCCATCGCCGAAAATGCCGAATTTGGCTTTACCGGTGAGCACCTCGCGGCGGCCCATGAGGCTCACGTGGCGGCTCATCACCGCAATGCGGTAGTCGTTGAGTACTTCTTCGCGGAAACGCTCGAATGACAGGATCTCCGCATTCCCTGGCCCAGCAATCAAATGTTCCATGCGGCAAAAGTAATAGTTTGCTACCCAATAGCACCCGGCCACCCGGTGGGTTGTGGATAGTTTAGGGCCGCAGCCAGCAGCCAATTTTAACAGGCCCTGGTGTACCTTTGTATCTGATTGGTTGATATTTTTAAAGTCTGAATTAAACAACCCCTCTTATGAAAAAGCAATTCCTCGCGCTTTTCGCAAGCCTGATGCTGGTAGCTGTAGTGTCTTTTGGACAGGATAACAAGGAAAAGCTGTGGATCAACGAAAACTCCCACGATTTTGGCAAGATCCCCCAGGGCAAGCCCGTATATACCACCTTCGAACTGAAGGGTGTAGGCGACTCCCTGAAGCTGGAAATGGTTCAGGCCGGTTGCGGCTGTACCACCCCTGAATTCAAGACCGGCACCTATGCACCCGGCGCACCTGTGAAAATCAAGGTAGGCTTTAATGCCGCTGCCGTGGGCCCCTTCAACAAGCCCATCACCATTACCTACAATGGCGGCATGCAGAAAGTGATCATGATCACGGGTACCGTGGATGCCACCCCGGCGGCTCCTGCCCCCGGCAATGGCGCGGTGAACAAGATCAAGCAGTAATGATTTGAATGCATTCGTAAAAGCGCTGAATGATTGTTCGGCGCTTTCTTTTTTACCGCCAGGACGCGAGGGATTCAACCGCCAGGGCGCAAAGACGCGAAGTAAATTTCTTGATTTCGTGTTTCGGCTAGCAATCCATCGTTCCACTGCAAAACCATTATTCACGCCATGAAATTATTCCTCTCCATCCTCCTCACCTGTTTCAGTTCCACCCTCCTGCTGGCGCAGGTGAAGGTGGACGACCGCATCCGTTTTGAGAAAACCGAACACAACTTTGGCAAGATCCCCCAGGGCAAGCCGGTGACCATTAGTTTCACCTTCAGCAACCCTTCCAATGAGCGGCTGATGATACAGGATGCCACGGCCGAATGCGGCTGCACCACGCCCGAGTACCCCACCAAACCCATTACCACGGGCAAAACGGGCACCATCACCGTTACCTACGATGCCAAGGAACCCGGGGCCTTCACCAAGCGCATCACGGTAAGGCTGATCAATGTGGCGGAACCGAAGATTTTGACGATCAAGGGAGAGGTGGTGAAGCAGAAATAAACGCCTCAATCAAGGATATTAAAAAAGGCTCCCGATGGGGGCCTTTTCTTTTGAAAAAACGGGCATTGCCCCATGCGCTCTAACAATCGTTCTCCGATTAGATGTATTATTGAGAACCGACCCTCGTCAATATAAAGCGCAGTCTCTATGCTTTTCTAAATTCAATGTAACATTTGATGGTAACGCTACCCTTGCAATAGCGGGCGCCACTTGGCTTTGTGCCATTGTACCATCGGGCTGTTCCGCCTAAATGCCCGTACCTAATCCAACGCAAGTCCCTATACTCAAGCATCTTTTTTGCAACCCAACTGTTCATTGCTGCAATTGCTTCATCCCTGATCCGGTTGGTATCGCTGCATCCGCGGACCCCAGAATAACTTCTTGAGGTAAACTCCTCAATCCTTAAAATCTC
>JALOMZ010000091.1 GCA_025455205.1 Chitinophagaceae bacterium
CACGATCCAGGCGGCAAACTCATAGGTGGTGCCACCGCAAAGCCCCCGCACCGTATCAACATAAAACACACCGGCTGCCGTGGAGGCATTTACCACCATCATATATCCGCCCTGGTCATTGGGCGTATGGTCCTCGGAAAGATTGTGCCAGGTGTTGCCGAAACAGCCAATGCTGTTGTTGGAAAGGGTATAGAAGCCATCATCCGGACAGGCAACACTGGTATAGCTGTAGCTGACAATAGATCCCGGCAGGGGCGCACCCGGGTTGTTGCCGGCACCAAAATGGATATTCACTACCGGGTCGCCAAGGCTGCCCGTACAGATCTGCCCGCTGAGGGCAAAAGCCCATAGCAGGGAAAGACTGCAGAGAACGACCTGACGGAAATAAAACATGCTTTTGAAATGGCTTCCGAAAATAGTGCAGTTCGGGCCTGCGGAACCATGACGGGGATTATGGTCTTCCATGTAGGAGGACTTCAGCGGAGAAATTCGTTGTTTTACCGCCTACCGCCTGCTATTTTACCATTGTTATGACAATTCCATGACAATTGAGGCCGCTTCGGTGGGGTGCGGCCCAATACTTTTGCCGAAATTTTTGAACTACTTATGTATAAGATAATGTTCCGGGTGCTGTTGATTGCTGTTGTCTTTGTAGCACTGGGCGCCTTCCGCCACAAGCAGCTGCATCTGGAAATATTCCAGCAGGACAGCCTGCGTTATCCGGAGGAGAAACATTTCCGGAACATCCGGCAGCTGACCTTTGGTGGTGACAATGCAGAAGCCTACTTCAGCTATGATAATAAGTGGCTCATTTTCCAGAAAACCAATCCGAAGGAAGGCATCAACTGCGACCAGATGTTCATAGGCCGGATTCCCGGTCCAGGCGAGAAGTTCGAACCCAAAATGGTCAGCACCGGCAAGGGCCGCACTACCTGCGGTGCCTTCACCAAAGATGGCAAGCACGTGATATATGCCAGCACCCACCTGGGCAGCGAAGATTGCCCGCCGGTACCCGACCGCACCAAATATGGCAACCGCTACATCTGGCCCCTGTACGACAGCTATGACATTTTCATGGCCGACCTGAATGGTAAGATTGTAAAGCAGCTTACCAAAGCCAAAGGATATGACGCCGAAGCCACCCTCAGCCCCGACGGACGAAAAATGGTATACACCAGCACCAAGAGCGGCGACCTGGAGTTGTGGATCATGGATCTGAAAACCGGTAAGGAGAAGCAGGTAACCAATATGCTGGGTTACGATGGCGGTGCCTGGTTCAGCCCCGATGGCACCAAGCTGATCTGGCGTGCCTCGCGCCCCACCACGGAAGAAGCCATCCGCGAATACAAGAGCCTGCTGGCCGAAAACCTGGTGGCCCCCACCAACATGGAAGAATGGATTGCCAATGCCGACGGCAGCAACCCCAGGAAGGTAACGGCTTACGGGCAGGCCAACTGGGCGCCCACCTACATGCCCGACAGCAAACGAATCCTCTTTGCCAGCAACCATGAATACAAGCGTGGTTTCCCCTTTAACCTGTACATGATCAACGAAGATGGTTCCAACCTCATTAAGGTGAGCCGCGACCAGGGCTTCGATGCATTTCCCATGTTCAGCTATGATGGCAAGACCATTGTGTTTTGCAGCAACCGCAACAACGGCGGCACCCGGGATACCAACATCTTCCTGGCAGAATGGGTAGAGAATCCCTGATGCCGGAAGGCTTCCCAATCATAAAATCACTTTCCTTTGCCGAAACCAATCAATTAGACTATGTACGCAGGTTCCGTTCATTTGCATAACATCCTCCGCTGGGTGATCCTTGTTCTCCTGTTGCTGAATGTGTACAGGCATGCCACAGCAGGTGCACAGCCTTATGGTGATAAAGACCGCAAGCTGGGCCTCTGGCTCATGATCAGCTCCCACATCATGTTGCTGCTGGGCCTTGTTCAGTATTTCTTTGGTGGCGTTGGCCTGTCCCGCATCAAGGATATGGGAATGGGCGAAGTGATGAAAAACAGTGAGATGCGCTACTGGGCTGTGGAACATATCAGCACCATGCTGATCTCCATTGTGCTCATCACCATTGCCTATGGTGTTCGCAAAAAGCAGATGGACGATATATCCAAACACCGCCGCGCGCTGCTGCTCTATGCCCTGGCACTGCTGCTGATCCTGGCTGCCATGCCCTGGCCCGGCCGGCAGGGTGATATTGGCCGTTCCTTCCTGCCCGGCATGTAATGATATACCGCTGATCCGGAAAACAAAGGCGACCTGCTCATGCGGGTCGCCTTTGTTTTGGGCATTATGCGGATGGCCCGACAGGCCCATCATCTGCTGTCAGGCTTTTTCCTTCAGCGCCTTCAGGAATTGCTGCATCTCCTGCATGGTACCCAGGGACGTGCGGCGCCAGGCAGTAGTGGGTTCAAAAATGCGGATGGCACTGAAATTGGCGGCCTGCATGGCGGCAGCCAGGTCGCCCTTGAATGCCGATGCATCATAGTAAACAAAATTGGTATGCGATGGAATCACCGGGTAGCCCATGCGGTTTAGTTCGTTGGTAACATAGGCTTTCACTTTCTCATTGTTGGTGCGGCTGTACTTCACAAATGCCTGGTCTTTCAGGGCAGCCATGGCACCTGCCAGGCTCACGGCACTGGGGCCGGCATTGGCCCAGGGCTGCCAGGCCGACAATTGTTTGATGGTATCCGGATGGGCCAGCACAAAGCCAACCCTTGCTCCCGCCATGCCATAGATCTTGGAGAAGGTTTTGGCTACCACCAGGTTTTTGTTATCGCGAACCATGGGCGCCAGGGTCTGGGCATCGCTGTATTCCGTATAGGCTTCATCGAGCAGCAAGATGGCCCGCTGGGTTACTTTCTCCGTGAATCGCTGCAGGTCGGTATCGGCTACCACGGTGCCGGTGGGATTATGCGGATTCACCACATACACCATGCTGGTGTTGGCATCCATGGCCGCCAGCATGGCATCCAGGTCGTGCACCTTGCCGGAGGTGAGGGGTACCTTTTTGATCGTCAGGCCAAACAACTCTGCAGCACCAAACCAAAGCCGGAACGTGGGATCTGCGCTCACAGCATTGCTGCCTTTCTTCCGGGCCGCCAGGGCGGCGGTATTGCCCAGCAGTTCGCTGCTGCCTGCTCCCAGCAGCACATGGTCGCGGGTGAGCCCGTACAGGGCGGCTATCTGCTCCCGCAACTGCAAGGCCATTTCACCGGGATAGCGGTTGCTTTGGGCTATAACCTCCATCATGGCCTTTCTAGTGGCCTCGGAGGGACCATAGGGATTTTCATTCTGGCCGATCCGCACCAGCACGGATTCGGCCCCGTCATCCCATAATTCCTGCCAGGGTTGCTGGCGGCCGAATAATTGTCCGGCCACAGAGAGGCCGGCCAGGGCCATTGAGCTGTGTTTTAGCCAGTTGCGACGGTTGAGGTTGGACATATAGGCAGCGTTTTAATGCGAAAGTTAGGGAAACCGGAAACTTATTGGCCTCTTTTTCCCAGTTCTATCACTTCCAGGTCAACCACTCTGCCTTCAGCCACCCCAAACCGGAGCAGGGTGCGCACCGTGTGCCATCCATGCCGCCCGGCGGCGCCCGGGTTCATATGGAGGCAGGTGATCCCTTCATCATACTGCACCTTCAGGATATGCGAATGCCCGCTGATGAACAAGCCCGCCTGTTGCTGCTGCAGCCAGCCCCGTATGCCGGGCGCATAGCGGCCCGGATAGCCGCCAATATGCTGCATGCAGACGGTGAGTCCTTCCAGGGTGAAAGAGATCCGCTCCGGAAATTGCTGCCGGATAGCGGGCTCGTCGATATTGCCATAAACCCCGCGCAGCGGCTTGAAAGCGGTCAGCGATGCAATGAGTTCCAGGCTGCCGAAATCACCGGCATGCCACACTTCATCGCAGGCTTCAAAATGCCGGAATACCATGGGGTCCAGCCATCCGTGGGTGTCTGAGATCAACCCGATCTTCTTCATGGGGATGTCCTAAATTTGCGGCAACGATTGATCATGCCTTTCTTCCGCAATTTCACCTATTACTTCGATAAACGGCGATGGAAATACCATTTCCTGATGGTTTCCCTTTGCGAGGGGATATGAAGTTCCAGAGTTCCAAAGTTCCAAAGTTCAAGATTCAAGAGTTGGGAATCGATCGCATGCCGGTTGAAGGTTGAGGATAAATGGACCGTATAGTTTCATTTTATGTCAGGTGAATAGTTCCGCCCCGTATGTGGTCAAATCTGTGTTAACGCAATAATCATCCTGCATACTACGTCCTGTTTGTCCCGGAGACCCAACCAAAAACCAAAAACAACAAACCTCAAACCTCGAACCTCAAACCTCGAACATCAAACCTCAAACATTTTTCTTATGCCTTTCTATCATAAACTCGGCCAGGTTCCCCATAAGCGCCATACCCAGTTTCGCAAACCCGATGGCGGGCTGTACAGCGAACAGCTCTTTTCCACCGAAGGTTTCTCCAACGACTATTCCCTGCTGTACCACGTGCATCCGCCCACGGTGATCATCGGCAACGACGACCCGGTGGATATAAGCCCGCAGATAGCTGAAGACCGCATGCTGAAACACCGGTCGTTTGAAGGATTCAATATCCAGCCGGCAGAAGATTATCTCAAAAGCCGCGTGCCCGTGCTGGTGAACAATGATGTGCACATCAGCCTGGCGGCACCGCAGCAGGGCATGCAGGACTATTTCTTCAAGAATGCCGATGCCGATGAAGTGCTGTTCATTCACGAGGGCGCCGGCCGCCTGCTCACCCAATACGGAAGCATTCCCTTTGCCTATGGCGACTATGTTGTGATCCCCCGTGGCACCATCTACCAAATTGAATTTGCCGGGCATAACAACCGGCTCTTCATTGTGGAATCCTTCAGCCCGGTTACACCTCCCAAACGCTATCTCAGCAAATACGGCCAGTTGCTGGAACACAGTCCTTACTGCGAGCGTGATATCCGTCCGCCGCAAGACCTGGTAACCATTGATGAAACCGGCGACTTCCTGATCAAAACCAAAAAGAAGGGCATGCTGTATGGGATACATTATGGGCATCATCCCTTTGATGTGGTAGGCTGGGATGGCTGCTGCTATCCCTATGCCCTCAGCATACACGATTTCGAACCCATTACCGGCAGGGTACACCAGCCACCGCCCGTGCACCAGACATTTGATGCCCACAATTTCGTGATCTGCTCCTTTGTGCCCCGTCTCTACGATTACCATCCGCAGGCCATACCGGCACCTTACAACCACAGCAATATCGACAGTGATGAAGTGCTGTATTATGTGGATGGGGATTTTATGAGCCGGAAGAATGTTACCCGCGGTATGATCACCCTGCATCCGGCGGGCATCCCGCATGGTCCGCATCCCGGTGCTGTGGAAAAATCCATTGGCAAGCTGGATACACAGGAGCTGGCGGTGATGGTGGATACTTTCCATCCGCTGAAACTCACCGTGCAGGCGCTGCACATAGAAAACCCCGATTATGTGATGAGCTGGGCGGAATGACCACCGGCTTGTGTCATTGGTCATAAAACAAGTATCTCCGGCTGTTGCCTTTGCAGGCAGCAGTTCCGGAGATACCTGTTTACGGTCCCTGCTCAGGCCGGTCGCACGGCCTGGGGTACCAGGTCGGTGAGCTCTGAAATGCGCACCGGCCTTTTAGCGGCAATGCTCTTGCGGGCAGCAATGCCAATGAGGATGCTCATGGCGCCATCACGGGTGCCGGCCATGTGGCGCAGCGGATCGGGGGCGCCGGAGGTGCGGAAGATCATATCCTGCAAACGCTGGTCACCACCGCCATGGCCCGAAGCATATTTGGGCACCTTCACCGATTCGAAACTGCTTTTGAAATTGTCTGAAACGATGATCTCATCAAAGCCCACCGGCTTCATGCTTGCCTGGGCCATTTCCATGGCATGCTTCTCCGCCTGCGATACAGATTTCATGCTTCCCTTCTGGAAAGGAATATCCTCCCAGCTGTCTATGCGGCCGGTCTTGCCATTGAACGCAATGCGCCACCCTTCGTAAGGTGAGTAGGTGGTGAGGGAATAGTTTACCGTGACCCCGTTGGCATACAGCACCTGGGCCGACATCTTGTCAAAAATGTCGATGTCTTCCCGAAATACGCAGGCATCCCGCAGGTAACCATCGTACTGTTCGTTGGCGTGGTACAGGTCCATCAGCGTTTTGTTGGTGCGCATGTCCCAGTAAAACGGACACTTTCCTTTGTGCTGGCAGTCCATGCACCGCTTCCCACGGAAGGGGCCATTCTTCCCATAATGGTCAAGACTCCCATAAGCCATCACTTCCACCGGCTCGCTGTCGATCCACCAGTTCAGCAGGTCAAAGTGGTGGGTGGCCTTGTGCACCCACAAAGAGCCGCCATAGCGGGTATAGGCATGCCAGCGCCGGAAATAATCGGCTCCATGGTATACATTGAGGTACCAGTTGAAATCAACCGATACCAGGTCGCCCACGCGCCGCTGGTGCAACAGTTCCTTGATTTTAGTGCTGTGCGGGCTGTGGCGGTAGTTGAATCCCACAATCACTTTGCGGCCGGTGCGTTTTTCGGCTTCCAGTATCCGGCGGCATTTCACCTCATCGGTGGTCATGGGTTTTTCGGTAATCACATCGCAGCCTGCCTCCAGGGCCTGCACGATCTGGATGTCGTGCTCATTGTCGCGGGTGGTAACAATGACCAGCTCTGGCTTTACCTCACGCAGCATCTGCTCAAAATTGGTATACACGGGGCAGGAGAGGCCCATGCGCTTCCTGGCATATTGCAGGCGCCCCTCGTTGAGGTCGCAGAGGCCCACAAATTCCACCAGGTCGGCATAGTTGCGCACCACCGGCTCACCCCAGAAGGTGGTGCCCCGGATTCCGGTGCCCACCAGCACGGTCTTTTTCTTTGCGGCGGGGGCCCACATGCGGGCGGAGGCCTGTGAGGCCATGAGGCTGCCGGCGGTGAGCCAGGCAGATTGCTGTACGAATGTTCTCCGGTCCATATGCAAGGGTTGGTTATGGAAATAT
>JALOMZ010000092.1 GCA_025455205.1 Chitinophagaceae bacterium
CTTTGCTCATTTTGTATATGCTAAATGCAATCATTCAATTTTCTATCAGGAATAAGCTCATCATTGGCCTGCTGGTGCTGGGTCTGGTGGTGACAGGCATTGTGGAGCTCAGGAAGCTCCCCGTAGACGCTTTGCCAGATATTACCAGTAACCAGGTGCAGATTATAACGGTGAGTCCGGCACTGGCGGCGCCCGAAGTGGAAAGGCTGGTCACCTTTACGGTAGAGCAATACTGCGCCAATATCCAGGGCATCACCGAAATGCGATCCATTTCGAGGTTTGGACTTTCTGTTGTTACCATTGTGTTTGATGATGAAACAGATATATACCGCGCCAGGCAGCAGGTGGCAGAACGGCTTACTTACATAAAGGACGAAATACCTGCCGGTGCCGGCCTGCCCACACTGGCTCCACTGACCACCGGCCTGGGGGAAGTGTACCAATATATCGTGAAGCCGGCCCCCGGGTATGAATCCAAATATTCCCTGGCCGAACTGCGGTCCATCCAGGACTGGATCATCCGGCGCCAGTTACTGGGTACAGCCGGCGTGGCAGATGTGAGCAGCTTTGGAGGCCACCTCAAACAGTATGAAGTAGCATTCCGCACGGAAAAGCTCAACAGCATGGGACTTACCGTGGCCGACGTATACAATGCCCTGCAACAGAACAATCAGAACAGTGGTGGCGCCTATATTGAAAAGGCCGGACAGGTGCTGTTCATCCGCACCGAAGGGTTTATAAAAGACCTTTCCGCCATTGAAAATATCGTTCTGAAAAATTCGGCCAATGGTACACCGGTATATGTGCGTGACGTAGCCACCGTACAGTTTGGCAAAGCGGTGCGATATGGTGCACTGGTAGATGGATCGCGGGGAGAGGTATCGGGTGCCGTGGTATTGATGCTGAAAGGCGCCAATGGTATGGAAGTGGTGAATACCCTCAAAAAAAAGATGGATGTGATCCGCAAAACCCTGCCGGAAGGCGTGGAAGTGGAAGTGTTTTACGACCGCAGCAAGATGGTGGAAAGGTCCATCAACACTGTTTCCAAAAACCTGCTGGAGGGAGCCCTGATTGTGGTATTTGTGCTGGTTTTGTTTTTGGGCAATGTGCGGGCCGGTCTCATTGTGGCTTCCGTTATTCCTTTGGCCATGCTATTTGCCATCATCATGATGAACCTCTTTGGGGTAAGTGGCAACCTGATGAGTTTGGGAGCACTCGACTTTGGCCTTATTGTGGATGGGGCGGTGATCATTGTTGAAGCCGTGCTGCATCAGCTGCACCATAAGAAAATACCCAATGAAACCACCGTATTGCCGCAAAACCAGCTGGATCATGAAGTGGGCAACGCTGCCTCCAAAATGATGAATGCAGCTGTATTTGGACAAATCATTATACTCATTGTGTATTTGCCCATTCTGGCCCTGGTAGGGATTGAAGGCAAGATGTTCCGGCCTATGGCACAAACAGTATCCTTTGCCTTGTTGGGCGCATTCCTGCTGTCGCTCACTTATGTACCCATGATCACCTCCATAGCCATTGGAAGAAAAATCTCTTCCAAGGTGAATTTCTCAGACCGTTTCATGGGTCTTTTAGAACGCACTTATTTGCCGGCGCTGAATCTGGCTGTACATCATCGAAAGGCGCTCATAGGCCTGGTGGTGCTGGTTTTTTCCGGCGCCATGTACCTGATGACCACGCTGGGCGGCGAATTCATTCCCGAACTGGAAGAAGGGGATTTTGCGGTGGATACCCGCCTGCTTACCGGCAGTTCGCTCACCGCCTCTGTGGAGGCATCAGTGAAAGCCTCCAGGATACTGGAAGAAAAGTTTCCGGAAGTGGACAAGATCGTTTGCCGCATTGGGTCCAGCGAAATTCCTACAGACCCCATGCCCGTGGAAATGGGCGATCTGATCATCACCCTCAGGCCAAAAGAGACATGGACATCCGCCAGAACATATGACGAACTCGCAAACAAAATGAGCGAATCCCTGGCCAATATACCGGGCTTGTCGGCAGGTTTTCAGTTTCCGGTGCAAATGCGTTTTAATGAACTCATTTCCGGTGCACGGCAGGATGTGGTATGTAAGATTTTTGGCGACGACCTCGACTCGCTGGCATTGTATGCCAATCGTATTGGAGACATTGTTGGCCAGGTGGAAGGAGCCAGTGACCTGTATGTGGAAACCGTTACCGGCCTGCCCCAGATTGTGGTGGAATACAAGCGGGAAGCCATGGCACTGTATGGCGCCAACGTGGCAGAAGTAAATCAGGTGGTGCGCACCGCTTTTGCCGGCGAATCGGCAGGGCTGGTGTATGAAAGCGAAAGGCGGTTTGATCTGGTAATGCGCCTGGAACAGCCTTACCGCGGTGACCTGGAACATGTGAAAAACCTCCTGGTGAAAACTGCCGGTGGCAGGCAGGTTCCCTTATCTGCTCTGGCAGATATTGCTGTAAAGGAAGGACCTAACCAGATTCAGCGGGAAAATGCCAACCGGCGCATCATAGTGGGATTCAATGTGCGGGGCCGCGATGTGGAAAGCGTGGTGCAGGAACTCCAGCAAAAGGTGGAGCAGCAGGTGTCATTGCCTCCGGGCTTCCACATCCGCTATGGTGGCGCTTTTGAAAACCTGCAGGCCGCCAGCACCCGGCTGATGATTGCCGTGCCGGCAGCGCTGTTGCTCATATTCTTCCTGCTATACTTTGCCTTCAGCTCTTTTCGCTATGCGTTACTGATCTTCAGCGCCATTCCACTATCGGCTATTGGTGGTGTAGTGGCATTATGGCTTCGTGATATGCCATTTTCCATTTCGGCGGGTGTGGGCTTTATTGCACTGTTTGGGGTGGCCGTACTCAACGGCATTGTACTCATCAGCGAGTTCAACCGCATAGCCAACCATGGGGAAGAATCCTTGCTGGCCATTGTACAGCGGGGAACGCATACCCGTTTGCGGCCTGTACTCATGACAGCCGCTGTGGCCTCTCTGGGCTTTCTGCCCATGGCCATCAGTGAGAGTGCCGGGTCTGAGGTGCAACGCCCGCTGGCTACGGTGGTGATTGGGGGACTCATAACCGCTACTTTCCTTACGCTGATTGTACTCCCTGTGTTATACCTGATGTTCGAAACCCGTTCGCGCAAGCGTCACCATCGCAGGCATAAGGCCGCAGGCATCACCACGGTGCTCCTGTTCCTTTTTGCGGGCCTGCAGGCCCAGCAGCCGCTAACATTGCCCCAGGCTTTTGAGCTGTTACCCGCGCAGAACCCCGACCTGACACTTGGAAAGCTGCAAAGGCAATACCTGGAAGCATCTGTGGCCACGGCGGGTGAAATGCCCCGCACCAAGGCCTCTGCTGAACTGGGCCAGACCAATTCGGTGAATTTTGATTCGCGCTTTTCCCTGCTGCAACCCTTTCTGCCCTTCGGATTCGCCGGCGCACAGCGTCAGGTGTTGCAGGCCCAGGTAAACGTGTTTGACCAGGAAATGCAGCTGCGCAAAGCCGACCTTCGGTTGCTGGTACGCGCACTGTTTGATGAGCATTTGTTCCAGCAGCAGCGGGAGCGGGAACTTCAGTCACTCGACAGCCTCTACACCCATTTGCTGCAACTGGCCAACCAGCGCCTGCAGGCCGGCGAGACCAACCGCCTGGAATCGGCCTCCCTGCGCCAGCAACAGCACCAGGTACAGCAGCAAAAACTCATGTGCCGGCAGGCCATGGAAAGGGTGCAGGCCCAATTGAAAATACTGCTGCGCACACCGCTGCTACCTGTGCCCACTGGCGACTTTCAACCTTCCTTTCTGGCCTTTGGCATGGCAGACAGCAGTGTGGCCAAATTGCATCCGCTGGTGTTGCTCAAAAATGAACAAGCCAGGGCAGCCGCCTATGAAACCGAACTGCAGAAAGCGGCCCGGCACCCGGAATTGGAAGTTGGTTACAACAACCAGAGTCTGATTGGGTACCAAACTATGCGGGATGGAACGGAAAAATTTTACGAAGCCGGCAACCGTTTTTCAACGGCCCAGGTAGGCATCAGTTTTCCCCTCTTTGGCAAGGCCTCGAAGGCAAAAGTCAGAGCTGCTGAAATTCGTCAGCGCGTGCTTCAGGATGAAGCGGCTGTAGCCGGGGAAAAACTGGCCGGTGAATTCCGGTGGCGCCTGCAGGAGCAACAGATGCTGTGGGACCAATTACAGCAGTATCAAAAACACATGCTGCCCGATGCCCGGTTGGTACAACAAACCGCTACCCAGCAACTCCAGGCGGGTGAATTGAATTATATCAACTGGATGATGCTGGTGGAACCGGCCTTTCAAACCAGGCTCAATTATCTTGACAAAGTGCTGCAGTACAGGCATGCAACATCCCAACTGCTGTATTTCACAGAATCCAACAATTAAACCATGTTCGTCAATTGCAATACCATGAAGTGTAAAACATCCATACTTGCGTTCTTCATCATGTTTGCATGGGCAACCCTTTCCTGCAACAGCAAACCGCCAGCTCCGGAGCAGGAAGCCGCCAAAGCTGCTGCCCCCATGACGCAGGAGGTAAAACTGACTGCCCAACAAATGAAAGAAGGCAATATTCAGGTAGTGTCGGTAGCAGAGGCCTCCATCAACAGCAATATTACCCTCAATGGCGTAATAGATGTGCCACCACAAAACATGGTGAGCATCACCTGCCCCATGGGGGGATATATCAAATCCATCAATTTGCTGCCCGGCCAGGAGGTAAGCCAGGGCGAAGTACTGATAACAATGGAAGATCCTGCCTACATACAACTGCAACAGGATTACCTGGTGAGCAGCAGCCGCCTCGGTTTTCTGGAAAAGGAATATGCAAGGCAGAAAGACCTCTCTGTAACCGATGCCACCAGCCGGAAGCAATTTGAGCAGGTGGCTTCCGATGTGCAGGCCGAAAGGGCCACCCAGCAAGCACTGAAAGAAAAGCTGGCCCTGATAGGCATCAACGCAGCCAATCTTACCGGCAGCAATATCACCCGGTCCATTGCCATCCGCTCACCCATCCATGGATTCATCAGCAAGGTGACCGTAAACCGGGGACGTTACGTGAATGCCACCGAAACGCTGGCAGAACTGGTGGATCCCGGCGATATTCATGCCTCGCTCACCGTGTTTGAAAAAGACCTGCCACGTATCCGCAAAGGGCAGAAAGTATGGGTGCAGTTGGTGGCCAACGCCAACCGTAAATACCCTGCCGATGTATTGCTGGTAATGCGCAACCTGGACGAGAATAAAACCGGACTGGTACATTGCCACTTCGATGAATATTCAAGGGAACTGGTGCCCGGCATGGCCATAACAGCCCAGGTGGAACTGGAGAACAGCCTACAGCCTGCTGTGCCCCAGGAGGCGGTATTATTATACAAGGGAAAGCACTATGTATTTTTGGAAAACGGCACCCATACATTCAGGCTGACCGAGGTGGTGCCCGGCGTTACAGAAAACGGATTGACTGCCTTGCTACAGACAGATATGAAATGGGCTGGGCAGCGCGTGGTTACAAAAGGAGCCTTCAACCTGCTGGGCAACCTCATGAAGAGTGAGGAAGAGGATTAGCCCGCCGGGGAACAATAGCCCGGGAAAATCTATCAATGCCAGCGGCCGGCTTTGGGGCAACAACAATTGCCGCCTGATGCTGGCCGCTAGGCATTTCAGTGCCATAGGTAAGGGCTGCACAGTTATGGCCAAAATAAACACACCGGTGAATTAGCCCTTCCGGGGGTGCCAATATGTGATATTTTTATGATGTTAAAGCTCTGGAATTGCACAGTGGTCATATCCCTCCGTCCTTTTTGATGGTTGCTGCTGACCAGACTGTAAAGAACATAGCACCACATCCACGCTAATTTACCCTCACCGTTTTGTCTAGTAAAGACGTTTTCTCAACACGCGCTGGCCGGATTTTCCAATCCGGCCTTCTTTTTATCCGGAACCTTGCTGCGCGTATTATGCACCCTATGGGTGGTGGGTCCGTTTCCCTAACTTCACCCGGAAAATTGAGCAGCGTGCTGATCCGTTTATGGCCATATTTCTATTTACTGTTCACATGCCCTATGGCCCTTTCGGCACAGGACTTTACCTATGCCCATTTTGATACAAGGGATGGCCTGGCAGGATCTACGGTATATGATGTTTGCCAGGATAATGATGGTTTCATTTGGTTTGCTACGGAAAACGGCCTGAGTCGCTATGACGGTGCCGGTTTCAGGAATTATACGGTGAAGGATGGCTTGCCAGATAATGAAGTATTGTACCTGCATGCCGACAGAAAAGGCAGGATTTGGATTGGCACTTTTTCAAAGGAGATCTGCTACTATTACAAGGGAAAGATCCACAACCGGTATAATGACGCCCTGCTCAAACAGTTTCATCTGCGGGCATCGCTGCGGAATGCCCTGGAACTGAATGACGGAACCATGTATTTTGGCGACGGATTGCTGATTTATGAACTCAAAGCCAACAACCAGGTGCGTGATTTATCTTTGTTGCCCGCGTTTCAGGAGCACCGGTTTGCGGAAATGTACCTGTCGCCGCAGTTGTTGGGAAGCCAGATCCTGGTATCCTCTTCAGACAGCGTTTTTCTCTTTGCCAATGATTCACTGAGCTTTTGGAAGAAAAAGTTGTTTCAGGCCGTGAGTGATTCGGTGAACATCGACATCGATTTGAACAGGGTAGTGGTGTTGCCGAGGCAGGGTACTACACTGCGGGAAGTGGTGGAGCATGATAAAACCACTTTTGTGGCCACTATGTTTGGAGCCTGGGAAATCGATACCATCACGTTCACCTTAGCGAAACAATACCTGAAGGACAAGGTGGTAACGGATGTGATGACCGATGTTGAGCAGAATACCTGGTTTACTACGCTGGGGAGCGGCGTGTATAAACTTGCTTCCCGGCAAACACGTACCATACAATTTGCGCCCCTGGAGGAAGTGGAAAACACGGAGGTGTTTTCGCTTTTGTGGCACCGGAATAAGTTGTTCTGCGGACTGGGCCTGAGTGAGGTGGCCATACTGGACGGTCAGCTGAATGAAATCAAGCGCCTGAACCTGAAG
>JALOMZ010000093.1 GCA_025455205.1 Chitinophagaceae bacterium
CCCTGGCTGAAATCACCACGGTAAATGGCAAAGTGGCCCTCAATGTGGGCGGACACGGCGGCGTGCTGATTAACCACAAATGGCTGTTGGGTGCTTCGGGCAACAACATTTTCTTCGAGCAAAAAGAGACGGCCGGTTACCGCGATTTCCAGTTTGCTTATTACGGTCTTTTCACCGAATACCGCATCAAGCCTTCTGCCAACGTACACCTGGCACTGGGGCTTACGGCAGGTGGAGGCATGCTGCAGCACAAGATCTATGACGGCAGTGCTAACGGCAACAAGGAGGACAATTGGGTTAAGGATGGTCATTGGACACATGTTATCCACCCCACCCTGGCCATGAACATTAAGCTGCTTTCCTTTATGCAGGCCCGCGTGCATGCAGGCTACCGCTTCACCGGTAACACAGAAGGCGCTTATTATAAGGCTTCCAACCTGAATGGCTGGGCAGCCGGTGCAGGCCTCGCATTTGGCAAGTTCTGACAGAAGGGGTATTGCTTCAGTAATGGATGAAGCTAAACAGCATCCATTGAAAGCCTGTAAACCCGCCAGGCATACCGTTCGGGCCCAGGTGGCAGCACACCAAGCTGCTGCCTGGTGCCGGGCGGTTTTTGCCGGCAGCAGTGCAGGCAATGAAGGCAGCCTGTTGCCGGATAATCTGCGCAGGAGTATTCGGTTTGCATTGCTGCTATTAGCGTATTATATTCAAAAGATGAAAACCATGGTGTATCGGGTAGTATGGATCTTGACACTGGGAGTGATGGTAAGCTTCCTGCAAGAACTGGTGCTGCATGGGGTTCCCATGGTGATTGGGCCGGGTTTCTGGGGAGAGGTGGTCTTTGCCATCCTGTATCTGGCAACATTCATCATGGTGCAGCGGAAACTGCTGGCAAGGTTTCGTGCGCAGGTTCGTATAGAAGCCATGGATATGAACAGGATGGCCGGCTACTTCCTGGGCCTGCAGTTGTTTGGCTTTGTATGGCTGTTTGTGCTTGGCATTGGCATGCAGGTGCTTGTAACCGGCTCTTTTACATTCCGTCTGAAGGATTTCGATTCCCTTCGTTTCATTCTGGTGTACTACTTTTTTCTGAACACCATCATTTTCTCGGTGGGCGTGGCATACCGGTGGAGCAGGATGTACCGCAGTGAGAAAAATGCAAAGCATATGGCTGAAAAGGCCTACATGAATACCCAGCTTCAAATGCTGCGTCAGCAACTGAACCCTCATTTTCTTTTCAACAATCTCAATATCATTGCGGCCACCATCCGGTCAAAGCCAATGCTCGCCTATGAGTTCACCCGGAATATGGCCTCCTTTTACCGCAAGGTGCTGGAGTCTGAGCAGGGGGGACTGATACTGTTGCGGGAGGAATTGAAGACAGCGGGGTATTACCTGTATCTGCTGGGCGTAAGGTTTGAGGAAAAGCTGAGTTATGATATTGAGGTGCCTGACAACTGCCAGGACTCCTGTCTGCTTCCGGATTTTATTCTGCAGCCCATCATTGAGAATGCGGTCAAACATAATGTTGCCAGCCGGAACATGCCTTTGAAGATTCTGATACGGCTCAAGGGCACCGGCATACTGGAAGTGCGTAACACCTATCAGCCCAAGGACAGCAGTTCAGAAAGTTTGGGAATAGGCTGGTTCAACGTTGAGAACAGGTACCGTCATTATTTATCAGACAGACTTCCGGTCAAATTTGTTGAAGACGGGTGGTATGTGGTGCAGGTGCCATTGATTGAGACAACAGAGTCCTATCCTTCCATCCCTAAAACCCAATAGCATGCAAACCTGCATTATTATAGAAGACGAACGGCATGCAGCCCTGTTTTTACAGGAGCAACTGGCCCAGGTGGCCCCTGATATGCAAGTGCTGGCCATGCTGGAAAGTGTGGAGGAGGCATTGGTGAAATTGCCTGCGCTGAGGCCCGACCTGGTATTGGCCGATATTCAGCTGGAAGATGGCCTTTCATTCACCATATTCGAACGGCTGCAATGGCGCGGACCGGTTGTTTTTATCACCGCCTACGATGCGTATGCCATAAGGGCATTCAAGATAAATGGCATTGACTATTTGCTGAAGCCATGCAACGAAGCGGAACTGGCTGCGGCCATCCGGAAATACAGGCAGCAGGCTGGCGTACTGTCGCAGGAAACATTGCTGAACCTGCTCAAAACAGCGCAGATGGCGCGGCCTGCCTTTAAGGAAAGGTTTGCCGTGCAGCTGGGTGCCCGTATCTGGTCAGTGCCTGTGGGGCAGGTAGGCTATTTTTATTTCAGCAACAGGGTCACTTACCTGGTTACCCTTGATGGCCAGCGCCTGCCCATGCATGACAGCCTGGATGCGATTTCCGCGGAAGTGGATCCGGCGCTGTTCTTTAGGGTAAACCGGAGTTACCTGGTGCAGCATGGGGCCATTGAACGCATAGAAAGCCATGCTGGCCGGAATATTTTGCTGATGCTGCAGCCGGCGTCGCCGGAAGGCAGTGTGGCGGTGAGCAAGGATCGGATAGCAGAATTCAAGAGTTGGCTTAACCGCTGATGCACACATAAAACATTTTCACACATGAAAAGAACATTCCCGCTGACAACATCACTCATTACCCTGGCACTGGCCACAAGTAGTGTATTACAATTGGGCCTGGCTCAGGCCCCGCCATTCACAGGAACCTGGAAAGGGCACCTGCAGATCAATGCCAGCCGGCAATTCAATATTGCACTGGAGGCGCTGGCCAATACCTCCACGTTTACCGGATTCTTTCACAGCATTGACCAGCAAAGTTATAACTACGCGATCCGCAAGTGGGGGCAAACGGCCGATACGGTATGGTTGCGCATCAGCAAACTGGGCGCTACCATAAACCTGAGATTCGCCGGAGATTCGGCCCAAGGCTATTGGCGGCAGGGAAAGGCCCAGTTTCCCGTATCGCTGGCACGATTTCAGGGTGACCTGAACAAGCCGTTGAGGCCGCAGGAGCCTTCCTATCCCTTGCCGTATGAAAGCAAGGACGTGGAGGTGCAGGCGACCAACGGCATTACGCTGGCCGGCACCATCACCTGGCCCCGCACGGGCACCCGCTTTCCTGCCGTTCTGCTCGTGCCGGGTTCCGGGCCAAGCGACCGCGACCAGTCGATCTTCGGGCACAAGCATTTCCTGGTGCTTGCGGATATGCTTACCCGCAGTGGTTTTGCTGTGCTGCGCATGGATGACCGGGGAGCGGGTGAAAGCAGCGGCAACTTTGCCTCCGCCAGGATTCGCGACCTGGCTGACGATGCTGCTTCGGCATTGCAGTTTCTGCAGCGGCAGCCCATGGTTGATTCACAACAGGTGGGCATGATCGGGCACAGCCTGGGGGCTGAGATAGCAGGCCTGACTGCCAGCGAGCAGGGCTGGCTAAAATGGTTGGTACTGCTGGCCGGAACCGCGGAACCCTTATGGCAGAACATTTTGGCCCAAACTGAGCGCATCTATGCAGAGCGGGGAGCCAGCCAGGAGGCCATTGATGCCAACAGCACCGTGCTGAAAACGGTGTTTGATGCCGCCAGGCATTATGACAATGACAGCGCTACCTATGCACGACTGGAACTGGCATTGCAAAGCCATAACAGCCGACTGCAGCAAATTCCGGCAGCAGCATTGGAAAAGGTGGAACTGCAGCCGCCGCTGCATGCCAAAGACTTTGCGTCTATGCTGGGTACTGCCATGCGATATGATCTGTTTTATGACCCCCTGCCGGCCCTGAAAAAATTGCATATGCCACTCCTGGTGCTGAATGCCAAAGAGGATGCGCAAGTGCTGGCATACAACGGGCAGCTGTTTGGCGAGGCACTGGCAGAGCAGGTAGCGCAGGGCCGGGCAAGCGTGCAAATGCTTTCTCCTGCCAATCACTTGTTTCAGCGATGCCAGCGATGTACGCTGGATGAGTATGCCAGCATCCCGGTTACTATTGATCCGGAATATTTGGCCACGATGGTTTCCTGGATTGAAAACCAGATGAAGCGCTGATGCTCTCGTGTCGCTTGACTAGAAAAATTACCGCCTTATGACCAGCAAAACACGTATTGCCTACATTGACCAGATCAAGGTATTCCTGACCTGCCTGGTGGTGGCTCACCATGCTGCGCAGGCATATGGACCCACCGGCGGCGTGTGGGTGGTGCACGATGCTGCAAGGGCTAACTGGCTGGGGCCATTCTTTTTTGTGAATGCCTCGTTTATGATGGGATTGTATTTTTTTATTTCCGGCTATTTCATGGTTTTCAGCATGGCCAGAAAGTCGAGGGGGCAGTTTGTCAGAGACCGGCTGAAGCGACTGGGCATCCCCCTGCTTTTCTTTATCCTGGTGGTTTTCCTTCCGTTTAATTACCTGCTTTCCGGCAGCAAGATGGGGCTTGCACCATTTCTGTTAGATTCCTATTTCAACAGGCCGCCTATTGCCACCGGCCATTTATGGTTTGTGGCGTCTTTGCTGCTGTATTCACTCATCTACCTGGTCATGGGTGGCGTTGCCAGTCAGCCCGTTAATGCCAGGCCTGTATTCAGCGTCTGGTATATTGCGGTTTATGTTTTGCTGCTGGCACTGGTGTCGGCCTGGGTAAGGTCTTTTTATCCCATCGACACCTGGCGCACCTGGATCGTGCCGCTTGAACCCGCGCACCTGCCACAGTATTTCAGCCTGTTTGTGGCTGGCATTTTATTCAACCGATTCGGATGGCTGGAGGCCGTTACCAGAATGCAGGGGCTGTTGTTTCTGTTGGTGGCGGCTGCAGCCTACCTGTGGACGAAAACCGCTGCATCTGCTGTCAGCAGCGGTTGGCTTACCGAGTCGCTTACTGAAAGCCTGATGTGTGTTGGTATCAGTATGTTCCTTTTGTCATTCTTCCGTCATTATGCCAACCGGCAGGGGCCTGTCAGCACATTGCTATCTGCCAATGCTTATGGCATATATCTCTTTCATTTACTGATAGTCATAGGTCTGCAGTCCATGCTTGTGCATTGGGCGGTGCCAGCCGGTTTGAAATTTACCATCGTATCCTTGCTGGGCATTGTGTTGTCCCTGGGAGTGTCTGCAGGATTGCGCCGCATACCTTTGCTGGCCAAAATAATCTGATGCAGCATCTTCAATCGCGCAGATGAGCTTTGGGTGCTTCAAGCTACTACATGGGGTATCATCATGCCAATTTGTTGTTTGCTTTCAGCATCTGCTGTGCCAGGGGAAACAGGATATTATTTTCGAGGTGCACGTGCTGGTGCAAGTCTTCTTCAAAGGCTTTCAGTTCATCCAGGACCAGCCTGTGCGTGGTGCACGCATCCTGCGGCGGGGTATAATTATTGAGCAGCCGCCGGATGGCATAGAGGTTATTGCCGGCGCTACTGTGTTCCTCTTCCATTACACCAATGGGGCCTGAAAGATACTGGGCCGAAAATGTAGTGCCTTTGCCGGCATGGTATACCTGCTGTATGCGGGGAAAGAGAACCATTTCCTCCTTCTGCATGTGGTCCATCAGTTCGGCCTCCGTTTCAATGAACAACTGATATACTTCAAGCATATAGGGATATCGCGCCCCATGTTTGGTCACCACCCTGGCCAGGTGGTGGTGGATGGCCGGGGCGGCCTGGCGCACATAAAAATGGTGTTTGAGCAGGATGCGGCCTATGAGTTGAATGGCATCCTTTTCCTGAAGGTCCGGGGCATCTGGCATGCGAATGGCTGATTCCAGTTCCGGCAGCAGGGTGGCGGTGTCAATACCCGCTTCCGCGCAGGCTGCTGCCAGCGGGCGCTTGCCCTTGCAGCAATAATCAAGGTGGTATTTTTCAAAAACCGCGGCGGCGGGGTGATGCTCCCGTACAATGCCGGCCAGCGTTTCCTGCAATATGTTTTCCATGTTTCCGGATTTGTTTTGGCGAAACTATGGTCGACCCCTCGGCTGATTTTATGCGTTGAATCATAGTGAAGGGCAACAATAAGGCAGGTGCAGGCCAATTCTGCATTGAGCAGAGGGCTACTTGCTGATGCATTTTCTGCGGCGGTGATCCTTCATGGCTTTCTGATCAGCGACGTAATGGCATACTCCATGCGGTAGCTGCCGTTAGGGTGATTTATGCGACAGCAATCATAAAGGGTGCATATTTATGCAAATGGTGTATTGGTGTTCGGTCAGAACGCCACTACAAATCCCATGGTGGGCAGGCGGCTGCCGCTGTTTTGTGGCAGGATGACGGGTATGGCCTGCTGCCGGTTGTTGGGGGCGGCAGGATCGCCGTATACGCCGGGGTTGTAGGGTTCGCCGGTGCTGGTGGCAATGCTGCCGTCGGCATTGCGTTTGAGCGTAAATCCGGGCTGCGTAGGGTTGAGGCTGTTATACAGGTTTTGCACGTCGAGGAATAGGTTGAGGCTCCACTTGCGGAAATTCCATTTCTTGTCGATGCGAAGGTCCATGGCATGGAAGGCATCGAGGCGAAGGGTGTTAATATTGGCATAGTCCAATACGCCGGCGCCGGTGAAAGGGTAGTTCTCGAGCGAAACAAATTCGTTCCAGGGCGTGGCCGGTGCCTGTCCCTGAAAGCGCCAGCGGATGCCTGCTTCCCAGTTGCGGCCGAATTTGTAACCGCCCGTGAAACTTACCAGGTGGCGGTTGTCCCAGGCGCTGGGCAGGTACAGGCTGCGGTCGGGGCCGGTGAATTCACTGAAGTACCAGGTGTAGGCGAGTATGCCATAGAAGTTTTTCACCAGGCGCTGCTGGTAGGTGAACTCGATGCCCCAGGTGCGGCCCAGGCCGGTGCTGAGTACCCGTTCATTGCCGAGCACACCAAAATCGCCGCCCAGGTTGGCCAGGCTGATGTTCTTGTCTATGCTAACCGGGTATTGGTCGTACCATTTGCGAAATCCCTCCAGCGTGATGCGGGTGGCGGCTGCCGGCGTGTATTCAAAGCCCGCCACCAGGTGATCGCTCCTGATATAGTCTGCGGCCTTGTTAACCGGTACCCCATTTTCCTGGTAGCCCAGGATGGTATAGGGCGGAATTTTGTAATAACGGCCGAGGCTGGTATTGAAGTTGAATCCGG
>JALOMZ010000094.1 GCA_025455205.1 Chitinophagaceae bacterium
TGCCCCCCATATTCCACCTGGCGGGCATCCAGAAAGGAGGAGGCTGCCACAAAAGTGACGGCACTGACCGATCCATATGCCGCTGCCACTGCCCCGGCATCAGATACTGCCAGACGCGTCTTCAGAATGAAAAAGGAATAAAAGGGAATGACCACGGCCAGCAAAATGGCCAGCAGCAGGGTGATGATGATCTCGGCCGTAATCTGGCTGTGGGCCAGTTCTTCACCGCCCCTGAACCCGATAGAAAAAAGCAGGTAAAGAGAAATGAATCTCGAGGAACTGGCCGGAATTTCCAGGTCGCTCTTCACCACCGCTGCAACCACGCCCAACAAAAAAAACAGCAACGTGGGGTTGGTGAGGTTGCTGATCAGGATATCTGTGTTCATTAAAGGCGCAAATTATTGACATAGGTTCAACAAAACGGCCATCTATAACCAATAGTTATAAAAAGGTGCGGTGCACCCCACAGATTCCCGAAACAGCAAATGCATGGCGGCAGGCCTGTCGCGGAGGGTTTTTAGATGTCGCGGCGGCCGGCCTTGAATTTGGCAATGGCCTCCTTCGAAAAAAAGGAGAGTATCAGGCTGCCGCTGATTGCGGCCCTTTCCATCAGGAGTTCATCCCAGTGGTCTGTGCCATGCCAGAACATCTTTTTCATTTCGGCCATGGCCAGCGGGCTGCGGTTCACCAGGGTGGTCACCAGGTTTCGGATGGCCTCATCCATTTCCTCTACTGTTTTGTGCAGCTCTGCATACAGACCCTTGCGGCGGGCCCAATCTGCGTTGCGGAAATACGAAGCGTCGATGGCAAGCTGAGAAAAAGCCGACAGGCCAATCTTACGCTCCACCGCCGGTCCAATCACAAAGGGGGCGATACCTACCGACAGTTCACTCAGCTTCACATCGGCACCTTCCACGGCAAAAGCATGGTCGCAGGCTGCGGCCAGGCCAACCCCTCCTCCCACACATTTACCATGTATACGACCAATGATGAGCTTGGGGCATTTGCGCATCACATTGATCACATGGGCAAAACCGCTGAAAAACTGACGGCCCTGCTGTTCTGTTTCAATATTAACCAGTTCATCAAACGAGGCCCCGGCACAGAATGCCTTCTCCCCGCCCGACTTCAATACAATCACTTTACATTCCTCGTCATTGCCGGCACCATGTATCTTCTGTGCCAGCTCGGCCAGCAGGTATCCTGGCAGCGCATTACTCTGCGGATGGAAAAATTCAATGATGCCCACCTGGTGGCGGAGGGTGTATGTAACATATCCTTCTTTCAGGTTTTTCATAACATGTTCTTTTTCAATTCTGTCAATCATCTGCAGGGAGCAGCGAACAGCTGTGCAAACCTGGCGCCCCGCTTTTCCCAAAGTTAATCCAAATAGCGCAGCTGCCTGCCATCACGCCTGCTTTCTGCGTACCATGGTGAGGATGGTGGCTATGCCGGCCATTTCATCCTTGTCGTCGAAAATCTCCACCAGCCATTTCACAATGCCGCGCGGTATCTCACCGGCTTCGCGCATTTCCTGGGGAAGTTTTTCCTTACAGCTGAACTTCACGTATACAGAAGTACCCGGGTATACCGGCTTGGTGAACCGCAGTTCATCAATGCCATAATTGAGGAGCACTGGATTCTTCTGGTAGCTGTCTACAAACAAGCCGGCAGCCACGCTCATGATAAAGTACCCGTGTGCCACCTGTCCTTCAAACATGGTATCGCCGAAATTGGTGGCCGGCAGGTGGGCATAGAAATGATCGCCGCTGAGGTCGGCAAAGGCCAGTATATCTTCTGCTGTAATAAGCCGCTTTTCCGTCACTATTTGCTCGCCAATCCTCAGTTCCTCAAAGTATTTCCGGAACGGATGGGTGCCATCATTCAACCCGTCGGCACCCTGCTGGTATTGGTTGGTTACAGCGGTCAGCATATTGGGCGAGCCCTGCACTGCCACACGCTGCAGGTAATGCTTCACGCCGCGCATACCGCCCATTTCCTCGCCGCCGCCAGCCCGGCCGGGACCGCCGTGCACCAGCAGGGGCAGCGGACTGCCATGCCCGGTATTTTCCTTACCGCATTCGCGGTTGAGCACCAGTATACGGCCATGGTGCGTACCGGCGCCCAAAACATATTTCCTGGCCGTGGCAGGATCTGCCGTAACAATGGTAGACACCAGGGAGCCCTTACCCATTTTGCTCAGGGCAATGGCTTCATCGAGTCCCGCATACGGCATCAGGGTGCTCACCGGCCCAAAGGCCTCCACCTCATGCACTTCGGGGCTGTGCCAGGGATCCTGGTTGAGCAGCAGGAGCGGACTCAGGAAGGCCCCTTTTTCGGCATCCGCATCTGCCACATCCACATGGTCCAGCGAACCATAAACCAGCCGGGAGCTGGCCATCAGCTTGTGCACCTGCTGCAATACCTCCTGCCGCTGGGTCTGTCCGGCCAGAGAACCCATCCGCACTTTTTCATTGAGGGGGTTCCCGATCACTGTTTGAGATAATGCCTGGCCCAGATGTTTTTGCACTTCTTCCACCAGGCTGGCTGGCACAAAAATGCGGCGAACGCCGGTGCACCGCTGACCGGCTTTCAGGGTCATCTCCTTGCGCACTTCTTTGATGAACAAATCCCATTCCGGCATGCCAGGCGCAACGTCTTCTCCCAGCACCATGCAGTTGAGCGAGTCGGCTTCCATATTGAACGGCACAGATTCACTCAGGATGCGGGGGTTTGATTTCAGCATCAGTCCGGTGCTGGCCGATCCGGTGAAAGTGATCACATCCTGGTAGGTCATATGATCCAGCAGGTTGCCTGCACTGCCGCAAAGCAGTTGCAGTGCCCCTTCCGGGAGAATACCGCTGGCGATGATCTCCTGCACCACCGCCTCGGTGAGGTACGAGGTAACGGTGGCGGGCTTCACAATGGCGGGCACACCGGCCAGCAGGTTCACGGCAATCTTTTCGAGCATGCCCCACACCGGGAAGTTGAAGGCATTGATATGTACAGCCACCCCTTCTTTGGGCACCATGATATGCTGCCCCATGAATGTGCCAGCCTTGCCCAGCAGGTGCGGTTCGCCGTCTACATGGTAGGATTCATTGGGGAAACGCCGGCGCAGGCTGGCATAAGAAAAGAGGTTGCCTATGCCCCCTTCAATATCCACCCAGCTGTCAGCACGGGTGGCTCCGGTTTGGTAGCTGATGGCATAGAACTTATCGAGGTGTTCGCGCAAATGCAGGGCCAGGCCTTTCAGCATCAGTCCCCGTTCATGAAATGTCATCTTTCGCAGGGCCGGGTTGCCGGTTTGCCGGGCATAATGCAATACTCCGGCAAAGTCAATACCGGCCGTGGAAGCGGTGGCCACCGGTTCGCCGGTAACCGCATTGTACAGTACCTGTCCGTGCCCGGCGCCAGGCACCCATTCTCCCATCACATAGTTCTTGAGCGCAATCATGAGGCAAGCAATTTTGAGCGCCAAAACTAACGATTGTTAGATTCCGGCAATGGCATCCGGCCCGGGCATCCGGCTTGCCCCGCTTCCATTACTTTTGCGCAAATTCGCTCCGTTGGGAATTCCTAAGACCATACTGTGGATCGGCCTTTTCTCCTGCTGTCTGCTGGCCGGCATGACCTCCTACCGCCTGCTCTCGCATTCCCTGCTGCATATTGAGCCCGCCGCCCTGTCGTTGGGTGAAGCTGCCTGGATTGGTTTCCGGTTCGACTGCCGCTATGTATCCCTTTTTGCCTTAACGGTTTTGCTCCTCAGCTTCCTGCCGGGCCTGCATCCTTTCCGTTCGCATCGCGGCAAGGCTGTTGCCCTGGCACTGGCCACGGTCTTCACCGGCATACTATTGGCCCTGTATGCAACCGATTTTATCCTGCAACTGGCCTTTGAGCAGCGCCTGCATGCGGCCTCGCTGGAAAAGGCCTTGGCAAACCCCGATGAGGTCAAGGGCACGCCCTGGGTGATCCTGGTGTTGATTGCCGGGGTGAGTACCTGGCTTATGCGTATGGTGGCAAAAGGCATTCACCGGCTGCTGGCAAAGCAGAAGGCGGCAGGACTGCCGGCGCTGCGCGTATTCTGGCAGGTGCTGACTATTCTGGTGCTGCTGGCCTGGATACATGGCAGCTTCTCTTCGGTTCCGCTCACCATACAGCAAACCCAGGCGGGCCGTGATCCGGTGTCTGCAGCCTTTGTGTCCAATCCGTTTGAGTCCCTGTTGCGCGGGCCGTCCCAGGCATCCGGCACCAAATAGACCCGCCGCTATTGTTTGTCGGGGCTGTAGCCGGCTTTTTTCTCTGCTTCTTTTGCCTTTTCAAAATCCAGGATCACTCCGTTAATGCAGTAGCGCAGTCCGGTAGGCGGAGGCCCGTCTTCAAAAACATGGCCCAGGTGGGCCTTGCATCTGCCACACATCACTTCGGTGCGGGTCATGCCATGCGAATGGTCGGGTGCATAAATGATGGCTCCCTTGCTGATGGGCTCGTAGAAACTGGGCCATCCGCATCCGCTGTCGAATTTGGTGTCGCTCCGGAACAGGGCATTGCCGCAGGCGGCACAGTAGTAGGTGCCCACCTCTTTGGAATGTTCAAACCTACTGGTCCAGGGCCTTTCTGTACCCTTCTGGCGGGCGATGTAATACACTTCCGGCGACAATATCTTTTTCCATTCCGCATCCGGCAGTTCCACTTTTCCGGAGTCTTTGCGGTTGTACACCGGATTGGAGGGCTTTTCTTGCTGTTCCATACTGGCTTTACTGTTTTTGGCAGGCGACTGGCCAGGCTGCGAGAAAGTGCAGCCTGCCGATGCCACGTATAACGATACTGATAAAATAACTGACTTCATGCAATGATCAACACTCCATTTTTAATACGGTTCAAGTTACATGCCATTTGCTTGATAGTTCTATGGAAACCTTCAATCACTGTTAAACAAATGCAAAGCACACAGTATATTCGCGGCCTAATTGACAAGCAATTATGTTCAACCTGGTTTTATTCGGACCTCCCGGCAGCGGAAAAGGTACGCAAAGTGAAAAGCTTATCGAAAAATATGGCCTGATCCACCTCAGTACCGGAGACCTGCTGCGCAAGGAAATGAAGGCAGGCACCCCGCTGGGCAACGAAGCCAAGAGCCTGATTGAAAAGGGGCAGCTGGTACCCGACGAGGTAGTGGTGGGCATGATCAGTTCCGCCCTGGATGCCAATCCCGAAGCCAAGGGTTTTTTGTTTGATGGCTTTCCCCGCACCATTGCGCAGGCCCAGGCGCTCGATCGCTTGCTGTCGCTCAAAAAGACCGCCATTCATGCCGTACTTTTCCTTATGGTGAATGAAGAGGAACTGATCAAAAGACTGGTGGGACGGGCACAAACCAGCGGCCGCCTGGACGATGCAGATCCGGAGGTGCAGCGCAAGCGCCAGGAAGTGTATAAGAACGAAACCCTTCCGGTGGCTGGGTATTACCAGAACGATGATAAGGTTAGCCGCGTGGAAGGCGAAGGATCCATCGAGGAGATCTTCAGCCGGCTTTGTGCCATCATCGATCCGAAACTGGAGTCCAACAACTGATAAGACTAGGGTATTACCTTACCATAATGCAAAGCCCCGCTCTTCAGGATGCGGGGCTTTGTTGTGCTTACGGTCATGCAGCCGGCATTGAGCCATTGGCTGTTTGCATCAATCCTTGCAGAGGCCTACGATGGCATGGTATACATCGTGCACGTCTTTAAACTTCGTGACGATGTCTGCATCGGCGGCATTCTTTTTGATCATTTTGTTGAGTTCCTTGCTGCCCTTTACCAGTTTGTCGAGGTTCTTTTTTATTTCCGGCTTGTTGAAAGCGGCCGGAGGCGTGCTTTTCTGCCAGGCCACGGCCATATCCACCATTTCGCCGGAACGCTGCTTGATAGGATCCAGCTTACCTTCTTCGGCAGGATGAAAAGTGCCGCTTATAATTTCATGAAAGGCATCCATTTCCTTCCAGCTGGTTTGTTCTTTTTCCTGGGCCCATACAAACAGACCCACCATCATTGCCATCAGGCTGAGCATCAACTTTTTCATATATCTGGGTTTAATGAAAGATCTTTTTCCCGGCTGCCGCCTAGCTGCAGATCATGCAGGCGTTGCGGCCTGTACAAGCTGCAACTCCATTGCCCGGAGAAGCCGGTAACAATTGAAGGGCGAACCAGCACAAAGGTTTATTTTTCGGCAAAAGGATAGTATGACACAACTCATGAAAAGGCTGGGGCTGGGCTTCATCATTACCATTCTGTGTCTTGGCGGGGCCCGGGCCGGCATCCTTCAACCGGGCTTTGACCGCCAGGAATATGCCGACCTTGCGTCTAGAGGCAGAGATGTGCCGCTCACCCGTTTTGTGTTGCCCATCCTGACAGGTAAAACTGCAACTTACGGTGAAGATTTTCCTCTCTCCTTTTTCCCGGCAAGAGGTGACAAGGCCGAAGCAGGAAAATATCTTGCCATGGCATTGAAAGAATTGAATCTTAAATCGCCATCAGACATTACCGTTGACTACCAGGTGAGGGACGATCCGGAATCAAGGCGGGCGGGCGAAGCCATGCAGAGTATTTTGACAAAAAACTTGGGCATCAAGGTCAATGTGGCTCCTGTTGACAACAAGCGTATTTGGGCCAGCATGAACGAAGGTACATTTGATCTGAGCTGGGCCGCCTATGCCGCAGACTATGACAGCCCTTATAGCTATCTCACCCTGATTTACTCTGGCCACCTGCTTGCCCGACGAACGGGTTATAGCAATAAAGAATTTGATTCCCTATTTGATACGATTAAGAGTACTGCCGTAAAGGAGAATATCCTTATAACGATTATGGGGGCCAATGACTCGCCCATTGCCTGTCCGGAAACCACAAGCAATCCAAAAACTGCAATCGATTTATTTATTTTTATCCTTTTCATCGTCCGAGTCCTCGTCTGTTGTAGATTCTTCCTGGCTAGAGCACATAACAGTTGAGATGCCGTTAAAAAATTGTAGGGCGGGAATGGTTGAAA
>JALOMZ010000095.1 GCA_025455205.1 Chitinophagaceae bacterium
CCACCGCCGCGCGCCTGCAGCTGAAGCTTACCCCCAGCGACCGCACCATCAAGGGCATTGCCGGTATCAAAACGGTTGATTATGCCAGGGATCACACGCTGCAGCTGCCCGGGCTTTCTGTTTCGCAGCTCGACTTCCACATCAATGATTATGAATTGCTGACCGGTGTGTATGGCATGAAGATCGACGGGATCATTGGCTTCAGCTTTTTGCGCCGCTACCTGGTGACCCTGGATTATGAAAAAAAGATGATGCGGGTGTATACACCCGGCGACATGAAATACCCGCGGGGTGGTCACCTTCTGCGGCCTGCCATTGTGGGCTTGCCCATGCAGTATGCGGTAGTGGCCGATGAGCACAGCATCATGGGCCGTTTTTTCCTTGACACAGGCGCAGGCCTCAACCTGCTGCTGAACAATGCCTTCGTTAACGACAGCGCCCTGCTGCCCCGCGACAAGCGCCGCTATCCCACCGTGGCAGAAGGACTGGGTGGAAAGAAGGAAATGGAGATGGCCGTACTAAAACGGTTCAAGCTGGGACCCTACAAGTTCCGCAAGGTGCCGGTATACCTGTTTGATGATGAATTCAACGTAACGTCCTATCCACACCTGGGCGGACTGATTGGCAATGATATCCTGCGCAGATTCAATGTCATTCTCAACTACCCGAAGAGCGAGATCCACCTCCTGCCCAACAGCCACTACCGCGATCCCTTTGACTATTCCTATACCGGCCTGGGCCTGTATTCTGCTAACGGGGTGATAGTGGTAACAGATGTACTTGCCGGGTCGCCGGCCGAACAGGCGGGCATTAAGGTGGGCGATATTGTGTTTGCTGTGGACAACAACCTCTCCGGCAATATGCAGACCTACCGCAATATCCTGATGCAGTCGGGCAGAAAGATCAAGCTCGTAATGCGCCGCGACCAGGAGCTGGTGCAAACCACGCTGGTGATACGGACCATCAAGTAGTTCACCTCCTTCTGCTCAATGTAATGCAGGCCTCCTGGTGTAACCGGATCTGGTTACCAAAAAATAAAATGCGCGCTGTGGCCACCCGCCTAATTTTGCCACTCCTTAATGAACAGCCTATGAACCGACTGCTACTTATTTCCGCCTTTTTGCTGTCCGGCATCCTCTCTCTTGCCCAACCGGTAAGCATCACCACCCTCAATACCGCCTATACCCAGGATTTCAATACACTGGCCGTTTCCGGCACCAGTTCCACCCTGCCCGTTGGCTGGCTGCTTGCAGAAGCAGGCACCAATGCCAACAACACGTATGCGGCGGATAATGGCAATGTAATTAGTGGTAACAGTTATAGCTACGGCACCGGCACCGCTACCGACCGGGCCTTTGGCGGCCTGCAGTCAGGCAGCCTCGTTCCCACCCTGGGCGTGGCCTTCACCAACAATACAGGCAGCAATATCACCAGCCTTGCCATCAGCTATACCGGTGAAATGTGGCGGGCAGGCGTACTCAACCGTGGTGCCGCCGACCGGCTGGATTTCCAGTACAGCGTGGATGCCACCAGCCTGACGGATGGCTCCTGGACGGATGTCAACAACCTGGATTTCAATTCCCCCGTTATCAGCACCGCCGTGGGACCACTGGATGGCAACCTGAGTGCCAACCGCACTGCTGTAAGTTTTACCATTACCGGCCTCAACATTCCCAATGGCAGCACCTTCTATCTCCGCTGGGTGGATTTCAATATTGCCAGCAGCGACGATGGCCTGGCCATTGATGATTTCTCCCTCTCCGCCAATGGCAATGCCGCTCCCGCCTGCGTGGCCCCCACAGCAGCCCCCACAGCCCTGGCATTGACGCCTTCTTCCTCCAGCGTACTGGGCAGCTTTACTGCCGCCTCCGATGCCAATGGCTACCTGGTGGCTTACAGCACCAACAGCAGCCTGGGCTTTACACCGGTAAACGGCACCAGCTATTCCGTTGGGCAGACGGTGGGCAATGGTACCGTGGCAGCCTTTGGCAGCGGCACTTCCTTTGCCCTGGCCGGACTTACACCATCCACCACTTATTACTTCTTCGTGTTCGGCTTCAATAGCTTTGGCTGCACCGGAGGCCCGCTTTATTTTGGCACGGCCCTTACCGGCAACACGGCCACTACGGCGGCAGGCAGCGGCAATGGCATCCCCGACGGTTATTACAATGCCGCCAACGGCAAAACCTGCGCCGATCTGAAGACCGCGCTCAAGGTGCGTACCGGCACTGATGTGAACGGGCAGCCCGTGTCGCCCAAAACCTATACCGAGCTGTGGTCGCAATACCAGGTGAGCGATGTAAAGCCCCGGGAAGTGGGCACCGGATCGGCCGACGTGATCTGGGATGTGTACAGCGACAACCCCAACGGCCCGGATCCATACAACTTTACACCCGGCTCAATTGCTAATGGTGGTCAGCAGGACGATGGCACGAACGTGAATGCAGAAGGCGTGTTATACAACCGTGAACACTCCGTGCCCACCAGCTGGTTCAATGGCGATACCCAAATACCCGGTGCCGCCACCGACTATCACCATATATTCCCCACCGACAAATGGGTGAACTCCCTGCGCAGTAATTTCATCTACGGCGAAGTGGCCAGCCCCGCCACCACCACCCAAAATGGCGGCAAGTTGGGCCCCGTAGCTACCGCCGGCCTCACTGGTACGGCTTTTGAACCCATTGATGCCTACAAAGGCGACCTGGCCCGCGCCTTCCTCTATTTTGTTACCCGCTACGAAGACAATATGCCTGCCTGGAACGGCGGCACCGCCGGCGCACAGGCTTTTGATCCCAGCCTCTTCCCCAGCGTGGATGTACCCTACCTGCAGCTGATGATCAAATGGCACAAGCAGGATCCCGTGAGCGCCAAGGAAATAGCGCGTAACAATGCGGCCTTCGCGTATCAGGGCAACCGCAATCCCTTTGTGGATCATCCGGAATATGTAGAACTGGTGTGGAACAGCAGCTGTTCGGGTCTTTCCGCCTTGCCCGTGCATCTCCTGGATTTTCGGGGTGTGCTCAAAGGATCGGACGTAGAACTGCAGTGGCTCACTGAAAATGAAACCGCTTTTGACCGCTTTGAAGTGCAGCGCAGTCGCAATGGCCGCGATTACTCCACCATTGGAACTGTGAAAGCGGGCGGCCTGCGTCAATACCGGTTCACTGACAAGGCAGAAGGTTTCAGCGGCAGGGTTTACTATCGCCTGAAGATGATTGACCAGGACGGCAGCAGCCGGCTGAGCCAGGTGTTCAGCGTCCACCTCAAGCCACAGGTTCGCTTCCAGGTGTATCCCAACCCCGCCAGCAGCCGCGTAACCCTGGAGCTGGGATCCGCCGCCTTCACTGGCACCATTGCCGTAACCGATATGACAGGCCGCGTGCTGCTCAGCCGCCAGGTGACCGGCGTGCAGGGTCCTTTTGTGCTTCCGGTTCAAGGCCTCGCCACCGGCCGTTATGTGGTGCAACTGAAAGATGCAGCGGGCCAGGTGAGCGCCCAGCCCCTGAACATCGTACGTTGATCAAAAACGCTATGGCATGGAAAGCCGGGCATAGACCCGGCTTTTTCTTTGCCCATTTCCCGCATGCCGGGTTGTTAATTCCTGCCAATTGCAACCGCCTGCTGTGACCCTGCCGGCCAAAAACTGGCGGGCATCCCCGAACTTTGCACCCTTATGATTCAATTTGACAGTTTTCAGCTCGATAACGGCCTGCAGGTGATTGTGCATCCTGATTTCAGCACGCCCATGGCCGTGGTGAATGTGATGTATGATGTGGGTGCCCGCGATGAAGATCCGGCCCGCACCGGCTTTGCCCACCTCTTTGAACACCTGATGTTTGGCGGCAGCCTCCACATACCTGAATACGATGAGCCGCTGCAGATGGCGGGTGGCGAGAACAACGCCTATACCACCAACGACCTCACCAACTACTATATCCAGCTGCCGGCAGAAAACCTCGAAACCGCCTTTTGGCTGGAAAGCGACCGCATGCTTAGCCTGGCCTTCAGCCCCGAAAGCCTGGAAGTGCAGCGCAAGGTGGTGTGCGAAGAGTTCAAGGAGCACTATATCAACAAGCCCTATGGAGATGTGTGGCAGCACATGCGCAAGCTGAGCTACACCACCCATCCCTACCAGTGGATGACAATTGGCAAAGAGCTGAGTCATATTGAAAATGCCACCCTTGATGACGTGAAGGCTTTTTTCTTCAAGCACTACACGCCTGCCAACGCCATACTGGTAGTGGCCGGTCCGGTAACAGTGCCGCAGGTGAAGGAGCTGGCCCGTAAATGGTTTGGTGATATTCCCTCCGGCCAGCGCTACCGGCGCAACCTGCCGCAGGAGCCGGCACAACAGGCCGCGCGTGTGCTCGATATGGAAGCCAATGTGCCGCTGGATGCTTTCTACAAAACCTGGCACAATGGCGGCCGCCTCGATGCCAGCTACCATGCCACCGACCTCATTACCGAAATCCTTGGCAGCGGGGCCAGCAGCAGGCTGTACCAGCGCCTGGTGAAAGAGAAGCGCCTGTTCAGCAATATTGAATGCTACCATTTCGGCAGCATCGATCCAGGCCTGGTAACCATTGAAGGCAAGCTGGTGAAGGGCATAACCATGCAGGAGGTGGAGGCCGCCGTGAACGAAGAAGTGGAAAAACTGGTAGCTGAAGGCGTGGATGAGAAGGAACTGCAAAAGGCCAAGAATAAAACGGAAAGCCTCATTGCCTTTGAAGACATGAGCCTGATGAACCGGGCCAATAACCTGGCTTTCTATGCTTTGCTGGGCAATGCGGCCGATATGAATACCGAACTGGAGAAATACCAGGCCGTGAGCAGCCGGGCATTACAGCAAACGGCCGCTGCCATTTTTGATCCGCGCAACAGCAACACCATGCATTATTTTGCCAGGTCGTAAAATATGCGCACCACAGGCGGCGTTAAGGGCAGGCATTGCATCACCTCCAAATCACACCATCGATGATCTGGCTTCTGCTTCTGACGCTTGCGGGCTCGCCTTCCCAGGGAGAATCCGTTGTTCATAACTATGCTTTTGTATACGCACAGGAAGGATACCTGAGCCCGCAGCAGCAGCGTACCCTGCTGGAATATGCGGGGCCGGCCGCCAACCCCATGGTGCCCACGGCCATCAAGCGTACCAGCGAGCAGGAGGCTTCCTTTGCCGCCAAATGGCTGGCCGACAAGCGCAAGCAGGCCGTGCAGGCATACAGCTTCGATGCCGCCAAAACGGGGTATTTCGGAAAGAGTGGCAAAACGCTGGAGCAGGTATTTCAGCTGGCAGCCGAGGCCGGACAGGTACTGTATTTTGAAGATGCCGAACAGCTTTTTGGCCTGCCCAATGCTACGCCTGCCCAAAAAGACCTGGCCAAATCCTTTGTGCAGCTGGCCAAAAAAGCAAAGGGGGCCGTGCTGGTGCAGTGTGTGAACGAAAACAGCTGGTATGCCCTGGCGGAAGCCGGATTTGGTATTGTGGATTTAAACCTCTGAGCGTATTCCTGCGGCTGACCTTTGTCAGCCTGTATTACCTGGCCATACGGTACCTTCATAAAGACGCGGCAACCTTGCTGTACCGGCTGCCGATGCATGTTGTTATGCGTACCCGAAAGTACCTTTGGTGTTGCTTTTTTGCCGGGTTTTTCCTGGTGGGTGTGCCAGATGCATCAGCACAGACCCTGCCCAGGTCCATGGCAACGGGAGAATCCCGCCCCACGGTTGATACGGTTGCTTATAACAAGGCTGTTGCGCGCCTGGCCAATGCCGACCGCGCAGGCCGCTGGCCGGTAAAGGCACCCTATCCGCTGCAGGGAGCGCTGTTGCCTTTTCATCGCATTGTTGCCTATTACGGCAACCTGTACAGCACGCAGATGGGCATATTGGGCGAACTGCCCAAACAACAGATGCTGGCCCGGCTCAAAGAAGAATGCCGGCAATGGCAGCAGGCAGATACGCTAACCAAAGTCATACCCGCCTTACACTATATAGCCGTAACGGCACAGGGCTCCGCAGGCAAAGACAAGATGTACCGCTATCGCATGCCAGACACTGAGAAGGATAAAATAGTGCAATGGGCCCGCGAAATAAAAGGCATCGCCTTTATGGATATACAAACAGGGCACAGCTCTGTGAAGGAAGAGCTGCCGCACCTGGAGAAATACCTGCGCCTGCCCGATGTGCACCTCGGTATCGATCCGGAGTATTCCATGAAGAACGGCGGCGTGCCCTGCAGTTCCATCGGCACTTTTGATGCAGCCGACATCAACGATGCGGTGGATTTCCTGGCCCGCCTGGTGAAGGAGCACCAGCTGCCGCCCAAGATTTTGGTGGTGCACCGCTTTACGCAGGGTATGATCACCAACTACCGCCAGATAAAGCGGGTGCCGGAGGTACAGGTGGTGGTCAATATGGATGGCTTTGGCAGCAAAGTGCTCAAACTGTCTACCTACAAATACTTCATTGCCCGCGAACCCGTGCAGTTCACCGGGTTCAAGCTTTTTTACAAGTATGATAAGCCGGCCATGTACACACCCAGGGAGCTCATGCAACTGCAACCCATTCCCATTTACATCCAATACCAATGAACTTTTCCTTCGGTCATATGGCAGGGCACGCCCACTGTTGGTGCATTTTGGCCGCAGCATTATGGGTGCTCAATGTCAGGCCAGGCTTTGCACAGCCCCGGCCTGGCGAAGTGCCTGTATTGTGTTACCACCAGATCCGCACCCACCGCCCCGATGACGGCCAATATGCCCGGTCCATCACGGTGCCGCCGGCCGTTTTTGCCAGCCACATGCAAATGCTGCACGACAGTGGATACTCAGCCATCACCCCCGACGAGCTTTATGCCTGGTATACCACCGGGCGGCCATTGCCGAAACGGCCTGTTCTCATCACCTTTGATGACAACACCAGCTCGCAGTACACGCAGGCCCTTCCGGCATTGGACCAGTATGGATTCAAGGCTACATTTTTTGTGATGACTGTGACCATTGGCAAACCCGGCTATATGAA
>JALOMZ010000096.1 GCA_025455205.1 Chitinophagaceae bacterium
ACCACCACGTTCAAAAGCACCAATGCCGACAGCAGCGGCGGTATCTGGGGCAGCCTCAAAAACGTCTTTGCAGAGAATACCGCCATTGTAACCATCCCTTACACCGCCAAATATGGTGTGGCCCTGAAGGAATCTGACCTGAAGATTGAAAAGAAGGACAGCATCGTGAACATCACGATTCCCGCCACCCAATTATTGAGCCTGGAGCTGCACCTCGACCGGCTGGAAACCACCAGCAAAAAGGGATTGCTGATCATGGAAGACGATGCCTACTTCAACCAGTTCCAGAAGAAACTGTACAGCGACACCCGGCAGCAACTCGAAAAGAATGCAGGCTACCTGCAGCAATCAAAACAACGCATAGAAAGCATACTTGCGGCATACTACAAGCCCTTGGGGTTGAAGGTCCAATGCAGGTTTGAATAGGAAGCACTTATTGTTTGAAGTTCGATGTTTGATGTTTGAGGCCCTTAGCAGGAAAATGGCTTACAAGCAGGCACCCATCTATTTCGGCAATAGCTCTTAAGTATTAGCCGCCTGATAACCAATCAGCAGACATCCATTTTTGAGGAGTCCGCCCAAAGTAACAATAAACTGCAAACCTGCCTACCGGCAGACGAGCTAAAAATCCAAAACGCCCTAACATCAAACCTGGAACTTCGAACATCAAACATCAAACCTCAGCATGGGTATATGATCAATCCCATCCTCATCATAAACCTCGCCACATTGTTCAAATCCCAGTGAGTTGTAGAATGCCTTCAGGTACAGTTGTGCCCCTATCTTGATGGGCACCACGCCGTACAATTCATGCAGGCGGCGAATGGACTCTTCCATCAATTCGCGACCACGTCCCTCGCCGCGCACCTGCGGCGAAGTAACCACCCGGCCAATGGAGGCATATTCATCGTATGAAACACCCCTGGGCACAATGCGGGTATAGGCAGCCAGCAGGTCGCCCTTATAGCCAAGCAGATGATGGCAATGCTGGTCCTTATCGTCCATATCGAGGAATACGCAGTTTTGTTCCACTACAAACACTTCACTGCGCAGGCGCAGCAGTGCGTACAGCTCCTGCAGGGAGAGCGCATCAAATGGTTTGAATACCCAGTTCAGTTTCATGGTTATCGGCCAGGCACGGGCACTACCGCCAGGCTTTCATTGCCTTCGGCACTCACGGCCTGCACTGCAAAGAAATAGTTGTCTTTTGAGTAGGGCAAATTAGCCTGGGTGCCTTCCACAAAAAATTTCTTCTCCCACATGGCGCTGCTGGTTTCCCGCATCAGCACAAAGTAGCCCTTCACCTTGCCGGTGGCAGGCGCCTTCCATTGCAGTTGCGTCATATTGGTGAGGCCGCGCGTTTCCACTTTCACATCCTGCGGCATAGCCGGCGCCTTCGCCAGGTTGGCAAGGCATGCCAGGTTCAGCGCCGTGTTCTTGCGCAGGTATTCAAAATCCATGAACTCGATCTTGTCGCCGTACTCCACGCCTTTTTCCGTACGCAGGTCCTGGTGCTGGTGCAGGAAGTTCTCATTCATTTCGGTGATACGAACAGCGGCAAAGCCTTGCTGGATGAAGGCCGTATGGTCGCCGCCGCGCAGGAAGCGGTCGTTGCGGTAGATCAGCTTCACTTCCAGCTGATCCACATAGCGCTCACCCACTTCTTTCACATAACGGGCCAGCTGGCGGGCCCGGCCATCATTTTCCAGTCCCAGGTTGCGGATCTGTGCGGCAGCCTTCTCCGTTTCAAAGGCCGGCAATCCCTCGCTGAACACCCGCACCCGCGTGTTATCGATTATTTTGGTATCGTGGCTGTTGTTGCTGCCCATGATATCGTTGTTCAGTACCGCCTCTATCTGCCAGCCTTCCTGTTTTGCCTTTTTGGCCATGAACTGGGCGCCGAGCAATCCCTGTTCCTCGCCGCTGAGCGCCACAAAAATGATGGTGGCGGGAAACGACTGCCGGCTCATGATGCGGGCACATTCCATCACCGCCGCCACGCCGCTGGCATCATCGTTGGCACCCGGTGCATCGGCTGTTTTATTCATCACATCACTCACGCGGCTGTCGAGGTGGCCGCTGATGATGAAGACCCGTTTGTCATTGGGATCCGTTCCCTTGAGGATGGCCATGGCATTGCCAAGGCTGGTGGGCTCGCTGATTCGACGGCCATCGGGCTGCAGGGTGGTGGTATCCACATAAGCCGTCATGCGGCCATTGGACTGGCGGGCCCATTCATTGAACTTGTCGGCCACCCAGTTGCGGGCGGCGCCAATGCCGCGGGCCGGGTCGGTCACCGTGCTCATGGTATGGCGGGTGCCAAAACTGATCATCTTCTCGATATAAGCTTTCATACTGTCGCCACTCACCTGTGCCACCATGCCGGCTATCACAGGATCGCGCTGCACCAGGGTCTGCGCTTCCGCACAGGCCACAGCAAACACGGATGCGGCCATCACCATCAAGTTTTTCATACCTGCCTTTTTTGCCATACAATGAAAGATATTCGCCATTGGACGCAGAAAGACTGCATCCCCTTCGGCCTATGGCGCAAGATTACCAACCAACCATACTGTATATACAGCAACTGCAGGTGGAGCGGGAAGGCCGCACCGTACTGCAAGACCTCAGCTTCAGTCTGAAGGCAGGGGAACACCTGGCCGTACTGGGCCCGTCAGGCAGCGGTAAGAGCACCCTGGCCATGGCCATCCTCAGCAAACTCCACTACCGGGGCAGCATCCACCTGTCTGCGGCAGCCCGCCCCATAGCCTTTGTAGGGCAGATCCATCAATTCAGGAACAAATCGAATACCAGCGACCTCTATTACCAGCAGCGCTACCAGTCATTCGATGCGGATGATGCCCTCACGGCCGGCGAATGGATTGGCGCAACACCCGAACAGATAGCGCAGGTGATGCCCGGCATAGGGCCATTGCTCAACAAGCCGCTGGTGCAGCTCAGTAATGGCGAACACAAGAAAGTACAGCTGGCCCGGGCACTCAGCGCCCATCCCCGCCTGCTCATCCTCGACCAGCCCTTCATTGGCCTGGACACCGCATCACGCCAGTGGCTGCACCAAAAACTCAAGGCACTGGCCGCAGCTGGCATCACCCTCCTGCTCATTACAAGCCCCACCGAAATACCGGCCTGCATCACCCATGTATTACAGCTGCATACCGATGCCAGCCACCAGTTTGTCACCAAGGCCGGGTGGCATGCCGGCGCAGCGGAACAGGCCCTGCATCCCCTGGATGACCAGCATTTTCAGCAGATGCTGCAGCAACTGATAAAGCCCTCTGCCTTTCCGTTTGAAGATGCATTTAGGCTGGACAATGTATCGGTAGCATATGGCGATAAGCCCGTGCTGCAGCAGGTAAGCTGGACCGTAAAGCGTGGCGAACGCTGGCTGTTGCACGGACCCAACGGTGCAGGCAAGAGTACCCTGCTGAGCCTTATTACGGCCGACCATCCGCAGACCTATTCCAACAAAGTATACCTGTTCGACAAACGCCGCGGATCGGGTGAGAGCATCTGGGATATCAAGAAACGCATCGGCTTTGTTTCCCCGGAGTTGCAGATGTATTTCCAGCAAACGGCCACCTGTTACCATACCGTGGCCAGCGGCCTCTTCGACACCATTGGCCTGTTCCGCACCCTGCATCCCAACGATGAGGAAAGGGTGCAGCAATGGCTGCAGCTGTTTGGACTGGTGAAAGACCAGCACAAGCCCTTCCGCAGTTTCTCGGCCGGCGAACAACGCCTGATATTATTGGTGCGCGCCCTCATCAAAAATCCACCCCTGCTGGTGCTCGACGAACCCTGCCAGGGCCTGGATGAACAGCAAACCCAAACCCTCCTGCGTTGGATAGATGCCATCTGCCTGGCCGGCGAGAAGACGCTGGTGTTTGTGACGCACTACCAGCATGAAAAACCTGCATGCATTGACAAAACCCTATCCATTTATGCAGGAAGGGTAGTCGGTGGTTGACGCCCTCCTGCAAGGTGAGCAGCTCCTGGCAGGTGGGATTCGGAGACGGATAGTACCGGTAAGGTTTAAAAGTTTAATAGTTTAAGTAGTGTGTTAGTGTAAGATTATTGTTGCGACCCTACGGGGCGCTGCGGTTGGCCGCTGACCGATGTGCTACCAATATTCGGTCCCTAACGGGACTATTGAAGTTATTCATTCGCGGTACAACCTCCCAGCGAGGCAGCTATGATGCCCCACGTCCCGTCAGGGACGAAATGTCGGTAGAGGGCAACGGAGCCATGATAACCCTTGTCCTGTAGGGACAAAACAATGAGACCATACCTTTTGCATGCAATCTGAATTTCTATTGCGACCCTACGGGGCGCTGAACCTTCGTCGTTGGCCGATTTGCTACCAATATTCGGTCCCTAACGGGACCATTCCGCATGACGAAAAATTGCCACAAGCCCTTGCAAAATGCATATTGGCTTCGGATGTTCATAATGAAGCGTTTCGTACAGCTCCGGTCTGTCGGGTGAATGTTGCGATTGGGAAAATGCTGATCCTCTGATCAGGAGATTCCCCCGACGCTGCGGTCGGGGCATGGCTCCCTTCGTCGGAATGCCGAAAAGCTCCCGCACCTCCATGCAAAATGCCAATAGCAAACCAACGGCATCCCTATTGCCTTATAACTGCCGGAAAATGAAACGGGTAGATCAAAATAATCCGGCTCAATCTGCTGAACCAAAAACATCCCTATTAACTGCCGGAAAATAAACCAGCCAGCCCAAATCAATCCGGCCTGACCTGCAGAACCTCGAACATCAAACTTCAAACTTCAAACAAAAAACATCCCTGATGACTGCCAGAAAATAAACAGGCATCCCAAAATAATCCGCCCCGACCTGCAGAACCTCGAACATCAAACTTCAAACTTCAAACAAAAAACATCACTGATGACTGCCAGAAAATAAACAGGCATCCTAAAATCATCCGCCCCGCCCTGCAGAACCTCAAACTTCAAACAAAAAACATCAAACAATAAACATCCCTAGTATCCATACTTCTCCCCCCACCTCGACCGTAGAAATTTCCGCAGTTCTTCTTCCCTTGCATTCTTGCCGGGATCATAGAGCCGGGTGTTCTTCAGTTCATCGGGCAGGTATTCCTGGGCAATGAAGTTGCCTTCTCCCATGTGGGAATACTGGTAGTCTTTGCCGTAACCCAGTCCCTTCATGAGTTTGGTGGGTGCATTGCGTATATGCATGGGCACGGGCAGGTCGCCGTGTTGTTCCACCAGCGCCAGGGCTTCGTTGATGGCCATGTAGGATGCATTGCTCTTGGGCGAGGAAGCGAGGTAGGTGCAGCATTGGCCGAGGATGATGCGGCCTTCGGGTTTGCCGATCTTGCGTACGGCTTCAAAGCAGGCATTGGCCATGACGATGGCGGTGGGATTGGCATTGCCGATGTCTTCGCTGGCGAAGATGACCATGCGCCGGGCAATGAATTCATAGTCTTCACCGCCGGCAATCATGCGGGCCATCCAGTAGATGGCGCCATTGGGATCGCTGCCGCGCATGCTTTTAATGAAGGCGGAGATGATATCGTAATGCTGCTCTCCTTTTTTGTCGTACAGGGCCACTTTGCTTTGAGCCGCCTTCATCACCATATCGTCGGTCACGCGCAACACACTTTCCCCCTTTGCCTGCAGTGCCTGGATGGTAATTTCAAACAGGTTCAGCAAGCGACGGGCATCGCCGCCGCTCAGGCGAATGAGGGCTTCTGTATCGGTCAGCTCTATAGGTAAGGTTTTCAGCACCTCATCCTTCTGCATGGCGGTATGCAGCAGCTGCACCAGTTGCGGGGCATCCAGCGGCTTCAGCACATACACCTGGCTGCGGCTCAGGAGGGCACTGTTCACCTCGAAAGAAGGGTTCTCCGTGGTCGCCCCAATCAGCGTGATGATGCCTTTTTCCACTGCGCCCAGCAAGGCATCCTGCTGGCTCTTGTTGAAGCGGTGGATCTCATCAATGAAGAGGATGGCGCCTTGCTGCTTTTTGGCCACATCGATCACTTCGCGAATTTCCTTCACCCCGCTGCTGATGGCCGACAGCTGATAGAAAGGCAGCTTGAGGTGATGCGAGATCACGGTGGCCAGGGTGGTCTTGCCCACGCCGGGCGGTCCCCAGAAAATGATGGAATGGATGCGGCCCTGCTTAAGCGCATTGCGCAATACACTGCCCTCACCCACGATATGATCCTGGCCTACGATCTCATCAATCGTTTGGGGACGCAATCGTTCAGCAAGGGGGATTATAGGAGACATGTTTGAGGTTCGAAGTTTGATGTTTGAGGTTCTCTATGCCTGATCGCCCACTATTTTCCAGCCGGCTTCAAATTCCACTCGTCAGAAGATTGGATGAGCAAGCAGCACCTCAGGAATAAAGGAATAAAAACAAAGCTAGTACGGAATCAGACAAAAAATGTCCGAACATTTTACAGGGCACCCATTCGGAATCCACCAGCACCTTAAACATCGAACCTCGAACATCAAACATCAAACGCGTCACTGTTGCGCCTGCACCCAGTCCGACTGCCAGGGTTCCATGCCTTCTGTTGTTGTTACCTGCAGCTGCACTTCGTTGACATCTTCAAACACGTGGCCGTCTTCGTAGCCCACAGACACGTATACACTGAGCTCCTGCCGGGCAATGCCTTTGAAGGTGCCCTTCACCGGTGAGCAATCGTTGAAGTCGCGGCCGGCGGCCAGCTTGATATGATAGCCATTCACCCACACATTGTTGGTGGGATCAATGCCGGCCCAGCCATATTCCGGCAGCCAGCATTCTACCCAGGCATGGGTGGCGCCTTCGCCCCGGAGGCCGCTTTTGTTGGGACATATATAGCCGCTCACGTATCGGGCTGGAATGCCAAGGGTTCTGAGCAATTGCAGCATCACATGGGCAAAGTCCTGGCATACGCCGCTCCGGTGATCGAGGATCTCATCCACCGTGGTTTCCACGGATGTGATGCCCTTTACATATTTAAAATTCT
>JALOMZ010000097.1 GCA_025455205.1 Chitinophagaceae bacterium
CAGGTCGGAATACAGTTGCGCCTGACGGTTCGCTTCCTGGGTGTAGGCATTGATCTGGTACGACACATAAAAGTCGTCGAGGCTGGTCTGCAGCACAAATGGTGCAGGGTCCTTCAATAAGCCATTGGTTATGGCTGCCGCCTTTTTCAATGTTTCCTGCATTTTTCGCCAGGGAACATCATAGCCAATGGTTACGGTGCTGTGGATGATGAGGCCGGGCTGCTGGCTGTTGGCTGAAAAGTTCACGGTATTGCTGGCCAGTACCGTGGAGTTTGGCACAGTTACTTCCTCATTCTTTACCGTTCTGACCCTGATCACCAGCATGGATTTTTCGATCACATCGCCTACTGTTTCGCCAATGCGTATGCGGTCGCCAATCTTAAATGGCCGCATATAGGTGATTACCAGGCCGGCAATGACGTTGTTGATGGCCGATGAGGAACCCAGCGACAGCAATATGCCCAGGAATACGGAAACACCCTGGAATGCGGGCGAGCCGGAACCGGGCAGATAGGGAAACATCACTACCAGCATAAATGCATACAGGATAAAACGTATGATATTAAAGGTGGGCCTGGCAAAATCGCGGTGAAAACCCGGGAAATGGAGCTTGCCTTTCTCCACCTCCCGGAACAAGAACTGCAGGCCCTTGATGGTGTAATGGGTGATCAGGTAGATCACTCCGATGGTGAACAGGTTGGGCAGAAAATGCAGGATGCCTGTCAACACCTGGCGGGCAGGCGTGATGATCCAGTTCAGCAGCGTGTTGGTGATATCCTGTGTATCCGGAAACACATAAAACAGCAGGGGCAGACAGAGGTAAATGGCCAGCAGGATGGTGATGATCCGGAAGAGCCCGATAAGTTGTCTGATCAATCGCTGTTGAAATTCGGCAGGGATAAAACTGAATCGTTTCCCCCGGAGCAACTGCCAGTTTCTGTCGGCAACCATGCGTTGTAACCGGCCATACAGTTTTTGGATCAGTCTTATCAGGAGGGTGGTGCCGGCAAGGATCAGCAAGGCCAGGCCTATGCGCTTCAGCCAGTTGCCAGGACTCTCTTCTATCTTTTCCTGCTGGATGGCCTTGATGATCCGGTTTCGGTAATCCCGGGCCAGGTCTTCGCTGCTTTTGTCAAACCACAGGGCATCGAGTTCCGTAACTGTGAGGATGGTTTCGCCCGCCTTGTAGGTCAGTTCATGCCCCCACTCGCTTTTCTGGATGGTGAGGGAGTCCGGCACAAAGAAATTGTCCTCATACATTTTCAGGATGCGCCCGCTGATGAGCCGGGCCCGCTCGGATGAATTGTTGGCACCCAGTTTCAGGTAAACCATAAAGAGGGTGTCTCCAAAGGGGGCCACTGCGTACCCTCTATTGCTTTTTTTCAGCAGGGCAATCCTGTCCATCTGTTCCTGCCGGCGCAGGGAATCGGCCTGCTTCATTTGTTTGAGCTCCGTTTCCAGCTGGCGGCTGCGGGCAGAATTGCTGTCGAGCGTGCTGAGTTCATGTTCCAGGCGGGCCCGTAGCAGTGAATCGATCCTTTGCTGATTGAATACCTGTGCAACCTGCCATTCGAACAGCTTGGCGCTGTCTGTATGGGTTGTATCCTGTGCACCGGATCCTGCTGCCGCAGCAAGAAACACCGCCAGCACCGACCATCTTTTCAATGATGTATATAAGTGATGAAGCATGCAGTTGTTTAATGGCTGAGCCGGGTGTTCATTTCCATGTCGGCAGCTTTTTACCATGCATCATCCTTTCCGGCGGAATGGAATACCTGATCATGGCAAGCCTGCCTAAATATAACACAATCAGCATATAATCGGCATATACCAGCTCAATAGAGGCCAGCATGAACTTTGGAGAAGCAACCCGGATAGGGAGGGTGCAAGCAAGGAGGCCACTGCATGCAGCCGGGTAGCCTGTATGCAGTGGCCAGCAGGGCGTTTGGCGTGTTGATCAATGCCCGAATCGGTAGCCAATTTCTACTACGCTATTCACCCGGGCGCCAAAACCCTGTATCAGCACCATATTCCAGTTGCCGATGGACTTGTTGAATCCCACCGCATAATTCCAACGCCGGGCAGCAAACTGCAGCTCATAGGTAACCGTTTGGCCGCCTGAACCCGGGAATTGTCCCTTGTTGACCTGGCCGGTATTCTGGTAGATACCTCCCACAAACAGATTGGCAAATTTGGTGGTGAGGCCTGCCATGGGAAAAGCCACAAAGGAAGTCTGGGTGCTGTTTACTTCACTCAGCCAGGTTTTGGCCCAGGTGAGGTTCACATTGGCAAACACACGGCCATAGCCGCCGGCCAGCACCGTTCCAATACCAGCCACCGTGCCATTGATATTGGCAATGGTGTTTTCCCTCATCAGCTCAATATCATTGGGGTTGGGGGAGCCGGGTGGGGGATTGAGGTTGATCTTGAGGGTGATATCATTGAACGTGTTCACCCGCCCCACCATGCCGTATACATTCACAAAGGGTAGTAGCCAGAAGTCGGCCCGCAACTGGGAGGAGACCACGGTGTTCCGGATGTTGGAATCGTCGAAATCAATGATGCCGCCATCTTCGGAGATCTCCACATTGCCCAGCCTTATTTTGGTGATCTCCATATATTGACGCTGCTGGTACATGCTGCCGGCCAGGCCATAGGGCTTCGGAAATGCAGCGCCTGCCGCTTCTGCCTTCTTCTTGAAGCGATGCATCAGCGGGAAGAAACTCTCCCGCGTGGAGGTGTCAGGGAATGATACTACCTGAGAAGTGGCCACCACAGGCAGCAGGATCGACCAGTATATCAGATAATGAATACGTTTCATGCGATAATGGGATAAATGACAACTTGTTTTTCAGCATTGATCAGGCTACAAGCCGGCTATTGCCAATTCCTTCCCGTTGCGGATGGCATGCACCGTCAGGAGCGGCGCCCCCAAACCTGCACCACGGCCCGATCGTTGAACAGCCCTTTGGTGCTGTACTTGAAGCGTACTTTGGATATCTTGCGGCGGTCGGTGGGCAGGTCAATGATGCGCGACTCGCCATTTTCGGCGATCTCCCGGTTCAGCGGTATGTCAATGGATTTACCATTATCGAATACGATGACCATTTGGTCGAAATGCACCCGGCTGTGCAGTACCCGCAGTTTGATGGCATTGTAGGAATAGTAGCTTTTCAGGTTGAAGTCGTCCCAGTCTTTTACCCGTTTTACTGGTTGTTCTCCCACTTTTTCCCAGCGGCCCACCGGGTTTGACTTTTTGGATTGTCCTTTACCGGGTTGTGCGATCGCCGGTATCATGGTGCCGATCAGGCAGCCAATGGCCAGAGCCATTGCGAGGATGGTTTTCATTTGCATGGTGTTGTTGTGATGGTAATTAGAATCAATAATTCAGTCGCAGGTTGTTGATCGTCAGGGTGCTGTTCACACCACCTTCGAAGAGGGCGCCGGAAGAACTGGAGGCAGCCACAAAGCTGATATGCGTTATTTTATCGCCGGCATTGCCGAAGGCTCCATTGGCCGGGAAGCTGTAGGCAGGGCTGTTGCCAGGCAGCGGGCCATATATGATTGGAATGGTGATATCGCGGAAGCTGCTGACTGTTTCGCTGCTTCGGAACCAGCCGGTGGCAATGCGCCTGGCAGTTGTTGTTTCCCGGTTTTCCAGCAGGAGATAGATGTCGCAGGAATCCTGTTTGTCAATGATGGTTCCCTTGTTGTTACGGTAGGGTGTTCCCGGTTGATAGGAGTAGGAGATGGTGAAGCTTTTAGGCCTTGCTGAAAACGGTACGCCAAACCGGGTGGAGTTGAGTGGATTGTTAATGTCCAGTACAAAGCTGCCGGTGAAGATGCTGCCGGCCCCCATGCGCTGGCCCACCAGCTGACCCAGGGATCCCAGGTCTTTGGTGACCAGTTGCACGGCTTTGTCGTTACCGCTAACAGTTACAGGGGTTACATTGGCCGTGCTGATGGTTACTACGCCGGCGTTGCCGGTAGCCCAAATGGTGCTGGCGCTTTGTCCGGGCTCCTGGTAGTTCTTACCCGTTGGTGTATACCAGTCGTCAAACCCTGCATTTTCCAGCTGGGGATTGGCGCCTTCCTGCTCCACCACCACGGTGTATTGAGCGGTGGAACCATCCTCGGCCGTCACGGTATATTGTTGGGGAACGGAGAAGTTGCGGGCGGTTCCTACCCCTGGTTCTATACGGGCATAGCTGCTGAGCTGTATGGAATCGGGCTTTAGTTGCGTAATGTCTGCAGCAGCGCCCACTACGATACGGATGAGCAGGCTGTCTTCTATGATGCGCGTACTGCCCGATTGTCCTTCGACAGTGAAATAGCGGATCTGCTTAAGCGTGGAGCGGCCAAAATAATCTTCCTTCACACAGCTGGAAAGTAAGGAGGCAAAAGCCAGGGCCGCAGCAAAAAATATTCTGTTCATAACTCAGAAATAACCGGAAAAGCCGAGTGAGAGGTTAAGGATATTGATTTTCAGATCCAGGTCGCGGGTACGCACCCTGGAATCGGGCTGGTTGGTGGTGCTGGATTTTTCCGAGGAGGTGTTGAGACCAAAAGCGCCCACATTCACCTCGAACCCGAAATTCTTGTGCAGGAAAACCAGCATGCCCGGCCGGAGGGCAATTCCGTAGAAATTGGATTTGGTATAGGTGCGGGTAAGTATGGCATCGGTGGTAGATTCCTTCACCTTGTTGCCGAAACCTATTTGCAGCTCGGTAGGTATGACCACATAAAACCGGTGCGTTTGTCCAAGGGGGATGAAGTTCTTCACAAACGGGCGAAACGCGTAGTAGTCACCTGCAATCTGCACATCGGTCAGGACTCCGTCGGAGTTTTGCTGCAACGATTCCTCCATGGTTCGGCCGTACAGCAGGCCTAATCCGGCTGCCAGGTTTTCCTTGAACATGTAACCGCCTTCAACCCTTACTTCGAAGTCATTCTTTTTCTGGTTGATCATCAGGGCGAACAACTGGTTCTCATTTTCCGCCTGCCGGTTACCGGTCGACAGGGTGCCGCCGGCAAACCAGGTACCCTTTTTCATTTCCACGCCTGTTTTTACCGGCTTGTTGGTGTACTGGCTGAATGTTGCCTGGCTGAAAAGCAGGCATACGATTGCAACCATCCATCTTTGGTAATAAAGATTCATGGGCCTTTTTCTTTTTACGGATGAAGTCACAATTGCTTTTTGGTTTCGTAGTCTACAATGCCAGCCACCAAACCGGCTATGATACCGGCCAGTGTAGCAGCAATCACATGCGACACCTCAATCTGGCCGAGGAAGCGCTGTATGAGTAAACCTGCAATGGCTACCAGGCCAAAGGCAAAAACACTGTGTTTGAGGGCCAGCACAAATACGCGGGGGAAGTAGGCGGGCTTGCCTGGTTTTTTGGTAGTGAGGTAGGCAATGCTGGTGAGGATGAAAGCCAGTGAGACGGCCAGGGGAACGGCACCGGAAAAAACGGTATGCTGGCTGGAGGAAATGCTGTCCTGTGTTAAATAGGCAGGATGCTCTTTATCGAGCGTAAACCAGTTGATGAGACCGTTGATTACGGCGTTCAGGGCGCCATTTACAAGCGCGCCAGTGAGCAAATGTTTGTTATTCATTATTGTACAGTTTTTGTTATGAACCAGGGATGGGACCAGACCAGGTATTTTACATTTTCAGGAAGGGCTATTCTGCAGGAAGCGGCATTTGAATTGTGATGACAACCAGAAATAATGGGATCAATACGTTGTCCATCCGCCATCAGTAGCGTAACAGGCACCGGTGATATTGCTTGCGTCATCTGAAAGCAGGAACAATATCATGGCTGCCTGCTCCCATGGCGTAGAGCCCCGGCCAGCAGGATCTGCATGCGACAATAAACTTTTGCTTTTCAGGCCAGCCATGCCGGAACCCATACCTTTTTCCATGGCCCACTTTACAAATTCATAGGCCCTGAATACCATGGGCGTATCCGTTTGAGCCATGTTTACCGAATTGATCCTGATACCGTAGGGCGCATAATCTATGGCAGCATTTCTGGTCAACCCTGTTACCGCATGCTTACTGGTTGAATAGGCAGGATTGCCAGGTAAACCTATGATGCCTGCTATGGAACCAATATTCACAATAGCGCCACCAGTGCCTTGTTGCATCATTTGCTTCAATTGTGCACGCAGGCAATAGAACATCGCATTAATGTTTGCGTTCATCACATTATGCCAGTACTCATCTGTTGCCTTGTGAATATGGGCTGGCAACAGATGCAGGCTGTTTTCAAAGTCCTGCGGTTTTGATGGGTCATTGCCATCCATAACCCCTGCTGCGTTCAATACTGCATGTATGGCACCATATGATTGTACACATTCCTGAACGGCTCGTTCAGCAGCACTGGGATCACGTAAATCTGCTATGTATGCAGAAGCTTCCCCACCAAGATCCCGTATGCTGGCTATGGTTTCAATCAGCTCCTTTTCCTTTATGTCCACGCAGAAGACTTTGGCGCCTTCTCTGGCCGCCCTTATGGCTGTAGCAGCACCTATGCTGCCGATGGCAGCACCCGTAACAAATAGAACTTTGTCCTTAAACCTGTTTGCGAAAAAGGTATCGGCTTTTACCGGTTGGATTCCTTGTTTCATAAAAACGTATTGCTGAAGTGAGAGTGAAATATGTTGTTCATAAAGCACAAAAGGGAATATGTTCCTCAGCTTGAACCTTCATTTGGTATTAGAAGAACATAAACAGGGCAGCCTGTAGCGAGGTCCAGTTCAGTACGTCGCCGTTGAATGCATTCTTGATGGCATCACCTGGCACGGCGTGGGAGAATACGGTGAGCAGCATGAAATGGCTGTTCAGGAAATAGCGGGAAGCAAGGGTGAATTCATGCCCGTACTCCAGGCCATTTAATTTGGCAATAGGAGCCAGGGCGCCAATATTGGAAGAGGTGTGTGCCCGCAGGTGGAAATAATCCAGCGACACTTCAAATGATTTGCTGAAATAGGATTTCAGCTCCACGCGGTGTG
>JALOMZ010000098.1 GCA_025455205.1 Chitinophagaceae bacterium
CGGCGGCTACTACACCCAGGAAGAAGTGAAGGAAATTGTACGATATGCTGCCGAACGGTATATCACTGTGATCCCGGAAATTGAAATGCCCGGTCACTCCTCCGCGGCCATTGCAGCTTACCCATTTCTTAGCTGCTTCCCGGAAGAAGAAACCGTGATCAAGCGGAATGCATCCGTTGCTTCGCAGGCCAAAAAAGGCAAGAAAGTGCAGGAGACCTGGGGCGTGTTTGAAGACGTGTTTGTCCCCAGCGAACAAACCTTCCAATTCCTGCAGGATGTGATTGATGAGATCGTGCCGCTCTTCCCCTCCAAATACATTCATATTGGCGGCGACGAATGCCCCAAGGAAGCCTGGAAGCGCAGCACTTTCTGCCAGCAGCTCATAAAAGAAAAGGGACTGAAAGATGAGCATGAGTTGCAGAGCTATTTCATACGGCGGATGGAGCAATACATCAACAGCAAGGGTAAGCAGATCATCGGCTGGGATGAAATACTTGAGGGTGGCCTGGCACCCAATGCCACGGTAATGAGCTGGCGCGGCGAGCAGGGCGGTATTGACGCGGCCCGGCAGCGCCACGACGTGATCATGAGTCCCAACAGCCACTGTTATCTCGACCACAGCCAGACAAGAAATGAAGACAGCGTAACCATTGGCGGCTATACCACCATAGATAAGCTGTACAGCTACGACCCCATGCCCGCAGCGTTGAAGGGCACAGAGTTCGAACAGTTTGTAAAGGGCGTGCAGGGCAATGTGTGGACAGAATACATGCGCAGTGCACAGAAAGTGGAATATATGATCTTCCCGCGCCTGGCCGCTTTGAGTGAGGCTGCCTGGACACAGCAGGCCAACAAGCAGTGGAACGATTTCGCCAACCGCATTCCGGCATTCCTGCAAAAGCTCGACAGGATGCAAACACAGTACAGCCGGGCCTTTTTTGAGATCAACAGTGCCATTGTTCCCGCCGAAGACGGCAGCGGCATCCGCTGGAAGCTGGACTCACGCTATCCCAATGCCCGCATCATGGTAACACCCCCCGGCGGCACCCCCATGGCATACCAGCAGCCCCTGGCCATAAACACCAGCGGCACCTGGCAGGCCGTGCTGCAGGAAGGCAACAAAACCCTGAACACGGTGAACCAATCATTCAACCTCCACAAAGCCACGGGCCGCAGCATTTCGGTTACGCCAAAAACTGCCCGCCAGTACAGTGGGCAGGGCGGTGTTCAGGGCCTGGTGAACGGCGTAACCAGTCAACACGGACTCAGCAGCAATGAATGGTGCGGATGGCAGGGCGCCGATGTAGAAGCGGTAATAGACATGGCGCAGGCACAACCCATCAGCAAAGTGGTGGTACACACGATTGAAGCCACCGGCAGCTGGATACACCGCCCGGCACGGGTGGAGGTGATGCTGAGTGCCGACGGCACAACATATGCGCCTGCCGGATCTGTCAACTGCAAGGAACTTCCGGCTTCCGGCCAGGGTCTGCGGCAGGTGGAGATACCCATGAGCGCAGCCAATGCCCGGTATATCAAAGTACTGGTGAAGCATGCCGGCACCATTCCGGCCGGTATGGAAGGCGCAGGCAATCCTGCCTGGCTGTTCATTGATGAGATAGAAGTGCGGTAAAGAATATCAACCCAAAAAAAGAGCCCGACAGCACAAATACTGTCGGGCTTTTCATTTAAGGGGCGGGGCCAGAACAATGGAAATAATAAGCCCGCTTGCCTTAGGCCAATGCCCCCGGGCAAGTGTACAACCATGTTAATCATGTACGGCAGCATGCACCCTGGCCCTTGGGTTTACTTCGTGTTCGGCCAGTTGTGACAGGCGATCGTCTATTTGCTTTTCATTCGTTTCCAGTTCGCGAAACAGTTCAGCGGCCTTCTCTTTGCCCAGTTCATAGGCAAAGGCAGCAGCCGTACCATAGGCGGCAATCTTGAAATGGTTGATGGCCTGCACGCATTCCAGCAGGGCCGCATCGCGCACTTCCACATCACCGCACTCAGCCATCTTTTCGATGGTGTCTTCAATGAATGCCTGTATTACGCGGTTGCGCAGGCTGATGGAATAAATTTCCTCCTCTGCAATGAAGGCTTCCATCTTTTTCACATGCTCCTTCACGAATTCAAGATAGCGCTCCAGCACGGCTTTCAGTTTCATGTTATTGGCCTGGACTATCCATTCAGGCAGCACCCGGGAAAGCTGTATCTCGGCGCTGGTAAACCTCCTGGCATCATAATCGAGCAGTTGCAGGAGATTGGTCAGGGTATTGTGATGATCTGTCATAGTACGGGGTTTTAGGCCTGCACAATCTATTCATTATGTGCACAAATTCACTTGACATGCCTCAGCTCAAAACCGGGCTTTTTTTCGTACCTTCTGAACCGAAGTTGCGGTGGCTTTGTGCAGGCAGAACAGCCCGCTGAAGCGGCCGGTATTATCAAACCCAAAAACTACCGGATATGGCATTACCCAGAAAATTCCCAACGCCCCCGCCGGATTTTCCGGAGCCGGGCAGGCAGCCTGAGGCCCCCAAACCGGTGGACCCTGAGGATCCGTTACCGGTGCCGGAGGAAGATCCCAACTTCATACCAGATGAGGATCCTTTTGAAAACCCGCCCGATGAAATGCCCGTGCCGGGTGAAGGACCCTGAGGGCCTGCCGGGCAAGGGACCGGTCAGGATGACTGTCGCAGCCAGGCATAAAAGTCGGGGAACATGCGCCGCCATGCACTTTCAGCATGGATGCCCTTTTCCCGTACCCGCAGGGTAACTGAGGCGCCCAGTTTGGTATCCATCACTGCCTGCACCGACCTGAGGCGTTCCACCATGTCTTCTCCTTCCTTTCCACCGCCGTAGAAATAATAACGCTGGTGCGCATAGCCATTGGCGGGAAGGCTCTGTAATTGCCTTTCCAGGCTGTCTACCATCCAGAAGGAAGGCGAAAAAACACCTACCGACCCAAATACATCCGGATGAAATAATCCCGCATAGAAGGAGATCAGTCCGCCCATGGAACTGCCGGCAATGGCGGTGTGGGCCGCATCGGGCCGTGTTCTGAATCGCTCATCCACATAGGGTTTCAGGATGGTCACCACACGGTGCAGGTATTCGCGGCCCAATCCGGGGCCAAACTCCTCGCTGTCGTTGGGATTGTATTCTCTTATGCGCGCATCGCCTCCGTTGTCAATGCCAATCACTATGCCTGCATCCGGCTGAGTATCGAGAAACTCATCTATCTCCCACTCGCCGGAAAAGGAGGTGCGCTGGTCAAACAGGTTCTGCCCGTCCTGCATATACAGTACAGGATAACGCTTGTCTGAAATGGCATAGTCGTTAGGCAGGTAGACCCAAATCCTTCTCTCAGACTGCAGCTCGGTTATATACAAACTGGTATACATATCAGGTTTGGATTATCCCAGGGAAGCCACCAGAATGGCCAGGGAGTGGCTTTTCACCGGGTAGGTCAATTCCGGCCAGGGTAATGTTTGCTGCCAGGGAAGGATATCGTTGGGCGGATCGAGTGCTGTATCCAGCCAGCGCCTCCAGGCCTGCTGTTGCCCGCCATTATTGGGCAGTTCAAAGCGCAGGTCTTCTTTCCAGGCATTGATCATCAGGTGCATGGCCAGGGCACCGCTGAGGGAGTGGATGGTAACGGCAATACTGTGCGAATCCTGGCTCCAGTCGGGCTGCCCCAAACGAACCCCGTGCCATTGCAGGGTGGCATCCCGGAGCATTTCATTCAGGCTGGCACCCTCTGCGCGCATAGAAGCCTCGCGTTGCAGGCGGGCCCGCACCAGGAGTTGCACAAAACGCAGCAGGCCGGCCTGCTGGTCCACCTGCTCCCAGTTGAACCAGGAGCGATGGTTGTTGTGGCAATAGGCATTGTTATTGCCCAGCTGGGTGCGCCTTACTTCATCGCCCATCAGCAGCATGGGCGTGCCCAGGGCCAGCAGGTTTACGGCCAGGAAATTCTTTATTTGCCGGCTGCGGAGTTGTTCAATGTCCGGATCATCCGAAGGACCTTCCGCGCCGCAGTTCCAGCTCAGATTATCATTGCTGCCATCGCGGTTCTGTTCCCCGTTGTCCTCGTTGTGTTTTTCATTATAGCTCACCAGGTCGTTAAGCGTGAATCCATCGTGACAGGTCACGAAGTTGATACTTTGCTCCGGCTCCCGCTCTTCGTGACCGTAGATATCCGGACTGCCCAGCAGGCGCGATGCCATCGCTGAAAGCCTGCCACTGTCTCCCCTGAAAAATGCCCGTACATCATCCCGGAAACGGCCATTCCACTCCTTCCAGCTGTCGCCTATGAAACTGCCCACCTGGTAGAGGCCGGCGGCATCCCAGGCTTCGGCAATCAATTTCACACCCGCCAGCTCCGGATCGCTTTCAATATCCCAAAGCACCGGCGGATTCTCCAGCGGGCGTCCCTTTTCATCGCGTGCCAGTATGGAGGCCAGGTCGAACCGGAACCCGTCGATGTGCATTTCGCGTACCCAGTAATGCAGGCTGTCGATGATCATGCGCCGCACCACGGGATGGTTGGCGTTGAGGGTGTTGCCGGTGCCAGAATAATTGGCATAGCGGGCAGGGTCGGCCTCCAGGATATAGTATACGCTGTTGTCGATGCCCCGGAAACAATAGGTGGGACCAGATTCATTCCCTTCCGATGTGTGATTGAACACCACGTCGAGGATCACTTCGATGCCCGCCTTATGGCAGGCCTTCACCATGTTCCTGAACTCATCCAGCGCCTGCAGCGGATCATTGGCAGCGGCATAGGCCATATGGGGCGCAAAGAAGGTAACGGGACTATAGCCCCAATAGTTGCGCAGGCCGTTTGGTGCATCCTGTTCATCAAACTGCATTACCGGCAACAATTCGATGGCCGTTATACCCAACTCAGAGAGGTAGGGCAGCTTTTCCACCAGGCCGGCATAGGTGCCCCGCAGGCGTTCGGGCAATCCCGAAGCCGGGTGGCTGGTGAATCCGCCCACATGCATTTCATAAATAACGGTACGGGCAAAGGGCCGCATAGGCCTTGCATCGCCCTCCCAGTCGTAAGCGCCGGAATCCACTACCACGCTTTTCATACAGGGTTGCGCCACTGGCCCGGGCTGGCAAAATGCCTTTCGGTCATAACCATCCGGCACCGCAATGGCCCTGGCATAGGGATCGAGTAGAAACTTGTCCTTGTCGAACCGGTGGCCCTGTGCAGGATCATGGGCTCCCTGCACCCGCCAGGCATACAACTGGCCGGGCTTAACCTCCGGCACGCAGATATGCCAGTAATGATAGGTGCGGTGCAGCGGTGGCTCCAGCAGCCAGGTCTGGCTGGGTGCCAGGTCGTCAACATGGTTGAAGAACACCAGTTCCACCGCCGTGGCATGCCGCGAGAAAAGGCTGAAGTTCACCCCTTGTTCTCCGGGGCTGGCCCCCAGGGGCGCAGCCTTGCCCGGCAGACAGGTTCTTGCCGAAGCCTGGTTATGACGGTGGTCACTCATGTTGCTCTACCGGTGGAAGGTTTTGCTTTGGCCGTCTGCTTCCTGTTCGCCCCCTCCATTTTCCCATCGCCTGCAGCGGATGTTGTTGCCTCTTTCGCGGGTGAGCGGCGAGCCCTGGCGGGCTTCAGGATGCCCGGCAATTCCATCTTCCACACATCGCGGCAATAATCTCGAATAGAGCGGTCGGAAGAGAAATAGCCCATGCGTGCCACATTCAGGATCGACATTCTTGTCCAGGCATCCTGGTTGCGGTACTGCTGGGACACCCGGTCCTGGCAGGCCATATAGGATGCGTAGTCTGCCAGCACCAGGAAAGGATCCTGGTTCAGCAGCATATCCACCAGCGGCTGGAACACAGCCGGATCACCGTCCGAAAAGAAGCCCGACCGGATCAGGTCGAGGGCCGCCTTCAGTTCTGGATTGCTTTCATACAGCATACGCGGCTGATAACCTGCGGCCTGCAGGGCATACACTTCCGGCGTAGTAAGACCAAACAGGAAAAAATTCTCTTCTCCCACCCTTTCGCGCATCTCCACGTTGGCGCCATCCAGGGTGCCGATGGTGAGGGCGCCGTTGAGCGCAAATTTCATATTCCCGGTGCCGGAGGCTTCCTTGCCGGCAGTGGATACCTGCTCGCTGAGGTCGGCAGCACGGTATACCCATTCGCTGTTCTTGACATTGAAATCCGGGTAGAACACCACTTTCAGCCGGCCCGCCACATCAAAATCATTGTTCACTTTTTCCGCCACGGCATGCACCAGCCGTATGATGAGCTTGGCCATAGCGTATCCGGGAGCGGCCTTGCCGCCAAAAACAAATGTGCGGGGCACAATATCTGCATCCGGGTGTTGGCGCAGCCTGTTGTACAGGGTGATGATGTGCAGCAGGTTCAGGTGCTGGCGTTTGTATTCATGGATGCGTTTCACCTGTATGTCAAACAGGGAATCCGGGTCCACCAAAGTGCCGGCACTCACCATCAGCTGATCGGTGAGGTGTTGTTTATTCTGCCGCTTCACCTCCTGCCAGCGTTTGCGGAACGTGGCATCTTCAGCCAGTGGTTCCAGTTTTGCCAGCTCCTGTTCTGTTTGCGTGAGCCATTCCTCGCCAATGTATTCGGTGATGAGTGCTGCCAGCCCGGGATTGTAGAGTCGCATCCATCTCCGGGGTGTAACCCCGTTGGTTACGTTGATGATTTTCCGCGGATCCAGGCGGTGGAAATCGGCCAGCACATCTTTTTTCAGGAGCTCGCTGTGGAGCTGTGAAACGCCATTCACCAGGTTGCTCCCAACCGTGGCCAGATGGGCCATGCGTATTCTTTTCTGCCCGCCTTCATCGATCAGCGACAGCCGCTGTGCAAATTCTTCCTCGCCGGGAAAATGTTTGCGCACCTCACCCAGGAACCGATGGTTGATCTCCAGGATGATCTCGAGGTGCCGCGGCAACAGGGAACCAAACAATGG
>JALOMZ010000099.1 GCA_025455205.1 Chitinophagaceae bacterium
GTAGTCGGCGGCAACAAAGAAGTGTAAGAGGTTGATGGCGCCAGTGGTTTTCCATGTACCAGTCATAGAATCGGCTTACAGTGTCTCTCTTTAAAAAGCAAGCGAATAGCCAGTGCCGCCAGCCCTATTAAAGGCCCCGTCACAACAAGAACAAGAGCAGATTGATTCCTTTGGTCATTAGATTTTTCATGGCTTGTGGGCTTTTTTGACGATGTAAAACTACTCCGGCCCCCAGGGGCTGTTTATGCGCGCTGTCAGTCAGGGCTGTGATTGTTATCACGCAAAAACATGACTCAGGTCATTCTTTCCAGCGGGGGTTTGTGAGTACCCTTGCGCGCAGTACGATTTATGAAGCAAGAAAAAGCGCCCCGCTACTTCCAGGTGGGGCGCTTTTCATTCAGTCAAATGTTATTGATGTTCTTCCCTTTACACAAGGGTGGTTAAGAAGCAATGCCGCTGTGAGGCTATCCTGATGCATCCTGCTTTTCCGGCGCGGGTACGCGCTTCAGCCGGCCCAGGGAAAACAGGGCGATGATTACCCATACCACATTCACCAGCGCAGAGGGATAAGCCCCATGATACACGGTGTTCACAATGAAAAAAGCGCCCCCCACCAGGTTGCACAGAATGTAAGGGATGGATTGTGCTGCCCAACGGCCGCGGATATTCAGGAAATAGGCTCCCACAATGAGTACGGAGGCGATCCAGCCTAATATGTCGATCAGCAAACCCATGTCCTGGTGTTTTAGCAATCCTGCAAAGTAAGGCTCATTTCATACTGTTGCAGCATTCTTTGCCAGTGCCTATTTTCAAAAAAACGGTTGGTGGCCGTGTCGCTCTTGTCAACATTCAATGCCAACAGTTCTTCTCTCATTAGCCGCTTGCAGGCTTCGGCCAGCAATGCGCTTCCTATTCCTTGTTTACGGTAAGGCGGCGCCACGCACAGTTGCAGCAACCGGCCACTATGCCTGGCCACAGCACAATACCCTGCCACCTCATGGCCAATACGGGCAATAAGTTTCAATACATCAGCGCCCAAAGCATCCACCGCCTCTGGTGAGGCACTCCAGCAAGGTGCCGCAGTCCACCAGGGCATTACCTGAATCCATTCCATGGCCAAAGGGGTGTCAAACACAAGCGGCTGCTTGCAGTATGCCTCAGGGATGGCTCCCTTCCATAGATTGAAGTGCCGCTGTCTGCGAAATCCGATTTTCTCATACACATGGATGGCCCGTTCATTGGTGCAAATTGCTTCTAATGAAATGCGGGCGATACCTGCACTCTTTGCCTGCGGCAGAAACCATTGGTACAACGCATGTGTCAAGCCACGACCACGCCAGCCGGGTACCACCCCCGTGCCGGCATTGTACAGCAGTTTTCTGCCCTCGTTGGCCCTGTAACCATGCAAAATAAGCGCCACCAATTCATCGCCATGGAATGCTCCCGCTGACCATGCCGGGTCTATTTGCTCCTGCTGCATTTTCAGCTGCATCTGGACGGTAGTAAGCTGCACAGGCACCAGGTAATCGGAAAAGGCCTGATTGAAGGTGTTGGTAAGAACAGCCACGGATAGGCCGGAAAGATTTCGAATGGACAATGCTTGCATGGCAGTTATTTTCTTGATTCCCCGGGCATAACCTGCAGCAGGTAATTCACTGCAGCCTGTACTGCTTCGTCTGCTTTCAACCGTATGCCGGCCACGGTATACTGTACTGTAAAATCGGGAGCAATGCCTCTGCCAACAAACTCGGTACCGTCCGCCATCATGTCGCGTTTGGCACATACCCGGCCCATACCACCGCCCGGCAGTGAAAAGTATATGGGTTGTCCCGTGCTGCCCCCAGTTGTTTCGCCAAACAATTTTCCCCGTTGCATACTCTTAAAGGCCACCAAAAAATCCTCCGCAGCCGAATAGGTATCCGGGCCAATGAGTACAGCCACCGGCTTGTTGTACAGCTTTCCCTTATAAGGCTTCCAATCGTAATTGGTTATGGCCAGCTCATCCGGCTTGTTCCAGCTCCTAAAGGGCGGTATGTAATGCCTGATAGCCGAGCGACCCTGCATAAAAGGCTGGCTGGTGAGGCAGCCCAATATTTCAAATCCATTGTTGCCATTGCCGCCTCCATTATTCCGGATGTCAATGATCAGCGCGCTGGTGTGGGAAAGAGCAGGAAAAATGCTGTCGAACATAGCCACTATCCGGCCGTCTTCAAAACTGTTCAACTGCAAATAGCCGATATTGCCGGGCAGCACATGGAACCTGAGCAGGGGCATACTGCCGAATAAGGCAGGCATTCCCAGCCGGCGGAAAGAAGCCGTCATCTGCTTGCCGGTTACCGATTCCATTCCCAGCGTCACCGCCCGGTCAATAGGACCACCAAACAAAAACCAGGAATAGATGCGCGCCGTGCTGTCTTGTGGTGTGGAGAAATTGAGGTAAGGAGCAATATCAGCGCGGATGCGTTCCTGCACCGGCATACCGTCTATGGTTTCAATAACGGTGCCCGGCTGCAGCTGCTGATACGCCGGATCATGGGACAGCAGTTGTGTGATGACTGCTTTACCTTCCACCCATTTTGCCTTTACCGGCAGGGTAGCATACAGGCTGTCCCAAAGCTGCTGCGGCGGCATAATGGAGCTGTGCCCATCGCGGAGGTGCTGGTAGAAATTTTGTAAAATCCCATAGTAAGCGGCAAGGTCTTTGGCGGCCATTGCCTGAGGGATATAGGTGTAATACAAACTGTCCCAGTTGAGCAAAGGCACCAGATCAAAATTGGCGAAATTGTAACGGGCTTCGGCCCAGGCACGGGAAAGCCCGGCCAGCTTGTCTTGTGCCGTGAGTGTGCTGGTGTTATAAGCTTGCGCTAAACGCTGCTGGTAGTGTGCAACATAGCTGGCAGAGTCAAATACCTGGGCCCGGGAAATAACAGGTGTGAAGAACGTGACTATTGCTGTCAGGAAAAAGTGTGTATACCTCATGGCTTTACTGTTTCGACTGTTTTGCTGGCGTAAAATTGAAGTAGGAATTGTGCCTTCACAATCATTTGCTGACGAATGCCCTTAATCTCCCGATGAACGCTGGCGGCCCAAAGATTTTTGCATCACCACAGCACTGGCAGGACACACATCCTTCAACTGACGCTGTTGCTTCACCACATCCGGAAGTTTCTTCCTGTCAGATTCTTCGTACCCCAATCTGGCAAAGAATTCCCGGGCGCTGGTGGTGACCAGGTACAGCGATTTGACGCCTGCCCGCGAGGCCGCCTGCTCCAGTTCATCCACCACGTATTTGCCCAGGCCCTGGCCGCGAAGGTTTTCATCCGTACTTACAGATCGCATCAGCGCCACTTCTCCCAGCATTTCAAGCCCCCCTGTTCCAATCACCCTGCCTTTTCGGGTAAGCATAAACAGTTTGGTGTTGCCTGAAATATCATCCACCGGGAGTTTAACCGCATCAAGCATTTCTCTCACTTTTGCCTGCTCATATTCCGATTTTGCTTCGCGGAAGAAATCCTTGTTCTGCCTGCTGTGAATGCCCTCACCGTATACCGTGGTTTCACCAAAGGTGTAAAAAGCCTCCCAGCTTACCCCCTGGGGATCGGTGATCCATGCCTTTTCAGATTTGGCATAGCAACACGCGCATTTACCTTCCTCCAGCAATGAAGCCTTTGCATTGCGGAGGTTGGCGTACACCTCCTGCAGCTCCTGCTCAGATTCAGCCTGAATACCCAGGTGTTCAATGCCAGGCGCATCGGGGCGCAGGGAAATCGCAAAATTGATTCGCGGGTCTTCGAGCATCCATTTGGCATAATCGCTCTTCTGCACGGTGGGGGCTGCGTTGAAAATGGAACTGTAAAAGCCAATGCTCTCTCCAAGGTCTTTCACCCGAACGTTAACGTGGAAGCGTTTCATAGTGTGTTTTTTTGTTGTTTTTGGTTGTTTTACACCAAGACGCCACCCTTTCAAAAAAGTGACAGATCAACGCAATTATTTTTTCAGAGACGCCTTATAGGCTTGCAGGCTCCGGCAATCGGGTCTTATTTCGAACTGCGCCAGCCTGCCCTGCTCGTCCAGCTCCAGCAGGCAACATTCGGTGAAAATATCCCTCAGCATGGTGCGCGCCCTGCTCACCCGCTGCTTTACAGCGCTCAATCCCAACCCAAGCTGATCAGCTATCTCCTGGAGTTTTCGGCCTTCCACATCACTCATGCGCAAAGGATCGGCATACATAGCCGGCAGCAAGTTGATCATGGGAAGCACAAATTCGGCTGCCTCCTTCATGGCCGACTGTGCAGCCGCATCCTGCAGGTCAGGTGCAAAGTCCAGATCAGTTCTGGGCATCTTGCCTTCTTTGCGAAAATGGTCTATCATGGTGTTATGGGCCAGCTGGAACAACCAGGACCGCACATTTCTGATGCCAGCCTTGCTCATGCAAAAGCTGTATACTTTCAGGAGTACATCCTGGCAAAGATCTTTTGCCAGTTCTTCATCCTGTACACGCTTCAGCAGATAGAAATACAAGGCCTCTTTGTGCTCCAGCCAGAGTTCAGGTACATTACAGTTCATAATCGATTCTATATTTGAAAATAAAACATCAGCAACCCTAAAGCCGCCGGAATACCCGGCGGCTTTATGCAAATAACATATTATCACTTACCGCATAAATGCAATTATTTTCTCAGCAAACCATTGTGGTTCTTCCTGAAAAGGCGCATGTCCGCCTGCATACAGCACCACGGTTTGATTCGGAAAATGGAAATCTTTGTAATGGTCCGGGCCAATTGCATAGTCTTTCAAACCCGTCATCACCAGCACCGGACACCTGATCTGCCTGGTCCTCGGCGTGAAGTCGTTCCAGTATTCATCATAGCTCCAAACCTTGTTGCCAAATTCGTAGCTTCTTTCCCTTATAATATTTGAAACAGTATCGTTGTAAGTTTTTTCACATGCGTTGCGATACATGAGCTTATACCATACGCCATTATCGTTCAGCTTTTGGTGTACCCTTTGCAACTGCTCCATATTGGAGGTGGCACCCGCCAGTAATGCATGCTTCTCCTGTATGTCCAACCCGAGTATGATGGCGCCATTGTCGATATGGCTCTGCAGGGAATAACGCAGGTTGAGTGTGCCATGTATCACCAGCAGCCGCGCCACTGATTGCGGGTAAAGTGCAGCGTAATTGGTGATAAGTATGCCGCCAAAAGAATGCCCCATGACCGACCACCGCTGGTAGCCAAGGTGGCTGCGCAGTTCTTCCATATCCTGCAGCATGCGCTTAAGGGAATAGTCGCCATTGGAAGCATTGTCAGAACGGCCCGAACCCCGCTGGTCAAAATAGATCATGGTGTAATGTTGCTGCAGCAGAGCATTGCCAGGTGTGGCTTCAAAATAGTAACTGTCCGATCCGGGACCACCATGCACAAAGAGTAAAGGGCTGCCGCTTCCGGCAACCCTTACGTACAGTTTTGTACTGTCGCTGGTCTGGAAATAAAAGCTGTTGGTGGAAGAGGTGTGCGCGGTAAGGGTGAGCGTGAGAAAGATGGCCACCATAGTAATTGTAAGACGTGTCATTTGTGTTGGTTTGATAACACAAAGAGATGTCAAACCACACGCCCAAGCAATTCGATCCCGACGAATGCCGTCAAGCGAAGGATGAATGCCGTGGTGCATCCTTGCGCATCGGATCGGCCCACCAGGCCCAGGCCACCAATAACCATTGCGACAGGCCGACTACAGCAACTGCCTGCACAGAAGGAGGCGGCGCCCCAAGACTGTTCATCAGATGCACTATCGGCAGGAAGGCAATGAGCGACCAGCTGATGATTTTTTTGCTGCGGGGCATCAGCGGATTTGCGGCGAAATACCAATACACGCCCAATGCGAACAGGGCCATCTCCAAAATAGTTTCGATGATTTTGTGATTCCACAAACCAAGGCCCACTTTCACCGTACCGCCTGGCGCCAGCGGCAAATCGGGCACGTGAACCAGCAAGTCTAGGAACCAATGGCTGAGCACCAGCAGTGCCATAATGACGGCGGCCCTTGGTTTCTTTGTGAAAAGGAAATACAATCCAGCGAAAAGCAAGGCCCATCCGCACACCGCCAGCAGGCTGTGCGAAACAGGATAATGCGTAAACTCCAGGGGAACAGGCGAGCCCGATGCAGACAGTGCTGCCTGCTCGGTACCTGTGAGCAACAGCGCAGGCCACAGCAGGTCTAACCACTGCGCCGCCAGTGTGGTGGTGCCAAGCGAAAGTTGTTTGTCAGCCTTTTTTGCGGCTAAGGCTGCAGCGAAATGTCCAAGAAACATAACGATTGTGTTTGAGTGTGGAAAATGGCTTTACAAAAATGAATTGAAGGCTAAAACCTGCATTATCGGCCCAGCCAGTCCTTGAATTCTGTTACCCTGTCAAGGCTCACAAAAACATCCTCTTTCATAGCCGGCTTCAATTCCAGTTTCAATCTCCCTTTAGGATAGACGTGAATGTTGTCGATGGCCTGTAAGCCTGCAATCAGTTGCCGGTTGATGCGGAAAAAGCGCTTGGGATCCAGCTGCAGCTGCAGCTTATCCAAGCTTACATCGAGGGGAAAGCGCTGTCCTTCCTTGGTAGTGAGGAAGGTGACCTTGTCGGCACTGAAGAAATAGCTGATCTCCGCTACTTCAATGGTGCGCAGCCGGCTGCCCACGCTGATCAAAAACCGCTCTTTGTATTCCGGCTCTTTGTTGCGGATGGTCTTCAACAGCAATTCCCAAGGCAGGGCAGGCATCCCGCCTTCAACAGCATCCTCCCTTGCCTGGTGGAATTTCCTGAATTTTTCAATAGCCCCTGCCAACTCATCATAATTGAGTGGTTTCATCAGGTAATCCACGCTGTTCACCTTGAAGGCCTTGATCATGTAGTCATCGTACGCCGTGGTAAAAATGACCGGCACTTCC
>JALOMZ010000100.1 GCA_025455205.1 Chitinophagaceae bacterium
CAGAATGATTTCAGTAAACTGGTGAACGACGCCTACAACCTTACCTACAAGCATACCTATAAGGCCTCAGCCATCGATGACTCACTCATGACCACTCCGAATGGTGTGCACGGCGTTTTCTTTCGGGTGGCGGGCAATGCGGCCACGGCCAACCAGTTCTTCCTCACCGATTCTTCCAGGCATTTCCTGCGCGGGGCGCTCTATTTTGATGTAACCCCCAATGAAGACTCGCTGCAACCGGTGAACCAGTTTTTGCTGGAAGATATGCGGCACCTGGTTAACACCTTCCGCTGGAAATAGGCTCCAGGCAGAGCTACAGCATCAGCCCCAGATCTTCTCCACAAACAGGTTCACTACTTCCACCAGGATCAGCAGGATGATGATCCATTCCAGGAAATTGCTCTGGCGGTGCTGCAGCAGATCGCGGAACAGTTCCAGGTTTTCCTTTACGATGGCCAGCCCCTCTTCAATGGTGCGGAACCGCGCCTGCAGGTCAAAGGTCTTCTTCAGGCCTGTGTCGAGCCGGCCCAGCTCTTCATTCTCCCAGGTTTCCTCGGGGCTGTCGAAAATGTACAGGTGCTCCGTGATTCGGTTCTTGAGGTTGAGTGTTTTGCCGATGTATTTCTTCAGGGCAGTACCGCCCAGGTCAAGCTTTCCCTTCTGCTCCAGCACCTGGGTGTGGAAATTGGTCTCTTCCAGCAGCCGGTTGGTTTGTGCTTCAAAATGATCGAGGGCCACCGACTGCGACACGTGCAGCATGATGAGACGAAGCATTTCGGTGCCATCGTCCGGAATACTGATCTTATTGTAGCCGAAAACAATGCGGTCGCCGCCCAGCTCTATCTCAAATTCATCCGAAAGCCTGGCCGGCAGCGGATTACGGCAGTATTCATGGATGATCTTCAGAAAGGCAGTTGCTTCCACATCGTCGTGGTTCAGCAGGCTCACCACACCATAGCGGAAAACATAGATGCACTTGTTTTCAGCCACCTCATAGAACAGTTCGTCGGAATCGGCATGGGAAAGCGGGGCAGTGAATGCCTGCCTGAACTGCCGTATATCAATGCTGTCTGCTATCTGGTACGATACTACTTTGGGCATACCCTGTGGTTTTGCACCCGCGTCATCATCACACCATGCCACTGCTGTCGCGGCCTCAGTGTGTGGCGTGAACAAGGTGCCTGAACATTGCCAAGATAGGCATTGTATTCCAGTTAAATGGCCTTCAGGCAGAGCCAGCTGTTGGCTCAGCATGGCGCTTTGATTTCCCCTGCCGAACCAACATACCCTTTGCTGTACCCATCCTGAAGTATGGCCGCAAAAAAAGCGCACCCGTTTATGGTGCGCTCTGAAACATCGTAAAAAGGCTGACCAATTTGTTCATCACACCGTTGCGGCAGCTTCAGACACTGCCTTGCTGATGGCGGCCACCATTTGCTCCCCTTTGTTGCGGATCTGCTCCTCTGTCCAGGTAAGGCTGATGGCTGTGCTGATACAGCGGCTCATGATGGCATCACTGTCGGGGAAGGAAGCCTCTGCCAGCTTGTCGAGCGCTTCTTTCTGCAGGGGGTTGATGTTGTTGAGGGTGGCTGCATATTTCAGGTGGTCCCACTTGCGGATATAGTGCCAGTTATTGTCGTACCAGTAGAAATTTCCGGCCAGAATGCCCTGGCTTTTCAGCTCAGCTACCGCTGCGCGGGTCATTTCTTCAGTGGGCAGGAACCAGCTGAGGAAGGAGGCATTGTCGCCCTCGGGATCGGGAATCACGCGGAACCGTATGCCCGGGATTTTTTCCAGGTAGCTGCGCAGCATTTTGTTGTTGCGGCGCTGGATCTCCAGAATGGTGCTCAGCTTGCGTATCTGTGCCAGCCCCACGGCGGCATTCAGTTCACTGATGCGGAAATTGTAGCCTACAAAGGGATGCAGATCGGCGCCACGGTCCACGCCCTTATGGTCATGACCATGATCGGTAAAGCCGTCGCATTTTTCATAGATATCCTCATCGTTGGTCATGACAACACCACCCTCGCCGCAGGTGATGGTTTTGACATAGTCGAAGCTGAAGGTGCCGGCATGGCCAATGGTACCCAGAAACTGTCCCTTGTAAGAGCCGCCAATGCTCTGGCAGGCGTCTTCCAGCAACAGCAGGTTGTTGGCCTTGCAGATGGCCTTGAGTTCGCTCATGTGGGCCATGCTGCCACACATATGCACCGGCATGATGCATTTGGTGCGGGGGGTTATGGCAGCCTTTACGGCTTCGGGAGCCAGGGTGAGGCTTTCGTCAACATCTACCAGCACCGGTATGGCACCCACGCTCAGCACGGCTTCAAAGCTGGCCACGAAGGTGAAGGTGGGCATGATCACCTCATCGCCATAGCCAATACCCAGGGCACTCATGGCGGTGGTGAGGGCTGCCGTGCCGCTGCTGGTAAGTTGTGCATGGCGGGCCCCAAACGTCTGGCAGATGGCGGCTTCCAGCTCCCGGGCCTTCCACATGCCCTGGCGGGGCCCATCGAAACCATAGCGCATCAGCACGCCGGTTTCCAGCACATCGTTCACTTCCTTGCGTTCTTCGGCGCCCCATAATTCAAAACCTGGCATATGTTGTTGGATTTTGCTGTTCAAATAAAGTCCTGCAAAAGTAGCCATTAGCGCCCATTGGCTGTATGCCTTGTCAAACCGTGTCGGCGGCGCCATTGAAACATCCTGCCATGGGCCCTCATGCCGGCGCTTTCCTATGACTTTTGTCGTTGTTTTCACCGGGCCGCCAGCTGACATTTGGAGGTGATATTTGTAAACCCTTGTTCAGATGGGAAAAATTGTGCTCTATATAGCCACGTCAATTGATGGCCGCATTGCTGACGCCAACAGCAGTGTACAGTACCTGGATGGCTATGGCCGGCCGGAAGAGGACTATGGCTACCAGGCATTCCTGCAGCGCATAGGCACCGTGGTAATGGGTGCCGCCACCTATGAGAAGATCCTCAGTTTCAGCTATTGGTACGAAGGCATGGAACACGTGATCTTCAGCAGCCGCGAACTGGAAGTACCTGAAGGACGGAGTATCCGTAAGCTCAGCGGCGATCCTACCGAGCTGGCCCAGGAACTGCGGGGCCGGGAAAAGGACAGCTGGCTGGTGGGCGGGGCTGTATTGCTCAACAGCTTCCTGGAACGAAACCTGGTGGATGAAATGATCATTACCATTGTGCCGGAATACCTCGGTGCCGGCATCAGCCTATGGCAGGATGGCAAGCCCGGCAACAGCACCTGGAAGCTGGGCGCCTGCAGGTACTACGACGATGGCGTGGTGCAACTGCAGTACCTGCGGCAATAGCCGGTGCGTTACATCTGTTAATACTTCAGCCAGGTGCCGGCAGGCATTTGAATCACCACATTTTTTTTGTAACTTAATAGTGTTGCCAGCCGACCATTCCTGATGATTTCCACGGGGGTCGGGCCCGCTGTCTTTTTGAACCATCTAAAAGGCAGGTTATGAAAAAGATATTGCTTTTAACCACGGGTTTCCTGTGGTTCACCCTCAGCCAGGCGCAGGATAGTACAGGATCCAAACCATCATTCTCAGGCAGCCAGATGGCCTTTGGCTACAACATGATGCTTCCCATGGGTGCCATGAAAACAGGGTGGTCATCCGCCCACGGAATGCAGGCGGAACTATTGCTGGGCATAGGGGCCGTACCGGGACTGAAGGTGGGCCTGGAAGGAGCCTTCTCCATGTATGGCTACCGCGAGGAAAACCAGGAATACCTCATTTTCAATGGTATCCTGGCCAGTTCGGAGGTTTCCATGAGCAGCTATACCTGGAACCTGGGCCTTAAAGCCATGATGGAACCACCAAAACAAATGGCTGTAAAACCCTATGTGGCTGTGCAGGCAGGCGTACTGGGCATGATCAGCGACCTTACACTGGATGATTTCAGCGGCAATGACTATTACTACTGTACCTCAGACTATACCAAGAACCTGATAGACGATGCCGACTGGTATGCCAGTGCCGGAGCCGGCCTGAAATTTGACCTGAGTACAAAGAAGAAACCGGGGCGCAACTTTCTGGACCTCTATGCAGGTTATATAGGCGGTGGCGAAGTGAAATATGCCAACATGAACCGGTTAGCCACAACCCCCATAGATACCGATAAGTCAAGGGAAGTGATCAAAATTGTTTTTGTGAACGCCATCACCAACGAGCAGCAGGAGCAGGAGGTGGCAGAAGTATACCGGCATCCCATCAGCATGCTGCAGCTGCAGCTCAAGTATACCTTCCATTTCTGAGGAAGGCACGACAGTTTATGCCACAAAAGAACCGGGCGAACCAGCTTTCATGCTGTTCGCCCGGTTGTATCTGATCAGGTCAGGTCTTATTTTTTCGCCGGCTTTTTGGGCAGCCAGGGCATATCGGGTGTAGGCACCTGCACCTTGTAGTAGTTCTGTTGCAGGCTGTCATTCCAGCCATTGGGATTATTGATGAAACTCTTGCTGCTGAAGTATACTTGTCCCTGTATGTTGGGCACGGTGCGGGTGAGTTGTATTTGCCGAGGCATCTGGCTTTTGTCGCGCCAGGGGCCGTTGCTATTGGCCCGTTAGGGCGCCAGCCCAATATAGCAGTGGCGGCCATAACTATGCTGGCTCCACCAATTGATCAGCGTTACATAATCGGCTTTGTCGTGGCCTATTTCCCAGTACAGTTGCGGCACTACATAGTCTATCCAGCCCTTGCGAAGCCACAGCAGGATGTCGGCATAGAGGTCATCATAGTTGGTCTGTCCTGCCTGGGTTTCGCTGCCCTCAGGATCCTGGCTGCGGTTGCGCCATACACCAAAGGGGCTGATGCCGAATTTCACCCAGGGTTTTTCTTCGCGGATGGCGCGGCTGAGCTTAACGATGATGCTGTCCACATTGCTGCGGCGCCACTGGTCTTTGCTCATGCCCTTGCCATAACGCTGGAAGGCCCTGGCATCCGGAAAATCCTTGCCTGGGATGCGGTATGGGTAGAAATAGTCATCAAAGTGGATGCCATCCACATCGTACCGCTTAACGATATCGCGGATCACATTGGTCACAAAATCCTGAGCTTCCGGTATCCCTGGATTGAAATAGCGGGTGGTTTTGTTGGCATCTCCATAATCCACAAACCATTCCGGATGGAGGCGGGTGGGGTGGTTGGCGGCTACACTGCTCCTGGCCGTGTTGAATACGGCCCGGTAGGGATTTATCCAGGCGTGAAACTCCATGCCACGCTTATGGGTTTCTTCAATCATGAACTGCAGGGGATCGTAATAGGGATCCGGCGCCTGCCCCTGTTTGCCGGTGAGGTACTCGCTCCAGGGCTCCAGGTTACTGGGATAGAAAGCATCGGCCACCGGCCTGATCTGGGCTACAATGGCATTGAGCCCGTTTTTCAGGTGCATGTCGAGGAGATTCCTGAATTCCTGCTTCTGGGTTTCCACAGGCAGGCCCTTTTTGCTGGGCCAGTCAATATTTTCCACGGTGGCAATCCAGGCAGCGCGGAATTCCGGCTTTTGGGCCTGGGCCAGGCTGGCCAACAGCAGTCCCAATGTCAATAACAGGTGTCTGGTATTCATATACTTGCAAATGAAAGGGTATGATCTGGCATTTCTGTGATAAGCGGCCTGATTTTCAGGCATTTATAACAAGTGTGCCGGCCTGCGAATATAGGACAATAAAAAGGCTTCCCCCGTGGGGAAGCCTGTAGATTTCGTTGTCTGTTGCCAATGACAGGCGATGCCTGCCTTACATGATCGGCTTAAGCACCTGCTCTTCTTCAGCCTCAGCCAGTCTGAGTTTGCCCAACAATTGGTTGAGCCTCAACAGTTCTTCGGCGGATAATGAAGACAGGGCGTTTTCCATCCTGACTCCTTCATTGTCCAGCCTTTCCAGCAGGGCCATACCTTTTTGGGTAATCACCACATCCACAAGGCGCTTGTCGAGTGCCGACACTTTCTTCGACACCAAATCTTTTGCCACCAGGCGGTCTACAATACGGCTGGTATCGCTCATCTTATCGAGCATACGGTCGCGTATTTGCATGGTACTCAATGGCTTAGACTCAGCTTTCAGGATGCGCAGGATGTTGAACTGCTGACTGGTGAGGTTAAAACGCTCCAAATCAGTCTTGAATTTCTCCATGACCCAGTTGTGCGCCAGTATCAGGTTGGTAACAGCTTTCTCCAGATCGCTGGTGAACGTATGTTCACGCAATGCAATTTCAATGCCCATAAGTGCACTGGTTTAAGGGTTAAAGGGACGTTTAGGGACTACGAAGATATCAAGATAATAGAAAATTTCACTATTTGTTGGAACAATATTTTTCCGGAACAAGATTTTGCACACCGGGCGGCAGCAGGGTTGCACGCCAAACAATGTGCAAACACAGGTCTTTCCGCAAGGAGGGGCCTGTTTGCGGAAAAATTTTAAACCCGAAAATGTGGAAAAATTGGTGGCCCAACACGGGCCTCTTCTTTACTCTTCCCAAACCCGTAGCCCCTCACTGCAATTGGCGCAGATATCGATATTCTTCCGGCTTGCCATGAGTTCGGACCGGAACTGCCGGTAGTTGCTGTTGTGCCAGATTTCGCGGAAAGACTGCATTTTCATATTGCCCAGCTGGTGCATGGCATCCTTGTCGAAGCAGCAGGGTACCACCAGCCCGTCCCAGGTGATCACGTTGCCGCTCCACAGGCGCCAGCAATGGTTCTGCAGCCCGCTCTTGATTTGCATGCGCCCCTGCTTATCGCGGCGGTAGCGGCTGTACTTATCCAGGCTGGGAATGAGCTGATTGGGGTCATTTTCGTAATCGTATACCTGGGCCGTTTTGAATCGAACCTGGTCCACCCCTATTTCATCGGCAATACGTTTTATATCCTCCAGCTGGTGCTCATTGGGTTTCACCACCAG
>JALOMZ010000101.1 GCA_025455205.1 Chitinophagaceae bacterium
ATGCCTTAACAGGTGAGCCATTCCGCATCAAGCGCCCCTTGTATTTTTTTTAATTGCCGGCCTGCCGGACGTTAGAATTATAAACCACAACAAAAACAAATAAAAATGGCAAAAGAGACCTTCAAGAGGGAAAAACCTCACGTTAACGTAGGTACAATCGGCCACGTTGACCACGGTAAAACCACCCTTACCGCTGCCATCACCACCATCCTTGCTAACAAGGGTCTGGCAGAAAAAAAGGGTTACGATGAAATTGATGCTGCCCCCGAAGAAAAGGAGCGTGGTATCACCATCAACACCGCTCACGTTGAGTACCAAACAGCCAACCGCCACTATGCGCACGTTGACTGCCCCGGCCACGCTGACTATGTGAAGAACATGATCACCGGTGCCGCTCAAATGGACGGTGCAATCCTGGTTGTGGCTGCTACTGATGGTCCCATGCCTCAAACTAAAGAACACATCCTCCTGGCCCGCCAGGTAGGCGTTCCCCGGATCGTTGTTTTCATGAACAAGGTAGATCTGGTAGACGATGCCGAACTGCTGGAACTGGTTGAAATGGAAATCCGCGACCTCCTCAGCTCTTACGGTTTCGACGGCGACAACACCCCCATCATTAAGGGTTCTGCTACTGGCGCCCTGGCTGGTGAAGACAAGTGGGTGGCTGCCATCGACGAACTGATGGAAGCTGTTGACTCTTACATTCCCCTGCCTCCCCGCCCCGTTGACCAGCCCTTCCTGATGAGTGTGGAAGACGTGTTCTCCATCACTGGTCGTGGTACCGTGGCTACCGGTCGTATCGAGCGTGGCCGTATCAAGGTAGGTGAGCCGGTTGAAATCGTAGGTATGATGCCTGAGAAGCTGACTTCTACTGTTACCGGTGTTGAAATGTTCAAGAAGATCCTCGACGAAGGTGAAGCTGGTGACAACGCCGGTCTGCTCCTCCGCGGTATTGAAAAGAAGGACATCCGTCGCGGTATGGTAATCTGCAAGCCCGGTTCCATTACTCCGCACACTGAATTCCGTGGCGAAGTATACGTACTGAGCAAGGAAGAAGGCGGCCGTCATACTCCGTTCTTCAACAAGTACCGTCCCCAGTTCTATTTCCGTACCACTGACGTAACCGGTGAGTGTACGCTCCCCGAAGGTACTGAGATGGTAATGCCTGGTGATAACGTGAACCTGCGCGTGACCCTGATCCAGCCCATCGCTATGGAAAAAGGTCTGAAGTTCGCCATCCGCGAAGGTGGCCGTACCGTAGGTGCCGGTCAGGTAACTGAGATCCTGAAGTAAGCTTTGAGCTGCAAGCTTTTAGCTTCCAGCCGCAAGGCTTTGCAAATACTCCTATATTTGCAACATAACGCTAAGAGCTATTAGCCAATTGCTAGTAGCTCTTAGCATTCTACGGGCATAGTTCAACGGCAGAATAGAGGTCTCCAAAACCTTTGATCCTGGTTCGAATCCGGGTGCCCGTGCCAACAACGCGAAATGTGCAGGTGAAACCTTCCGGTGTTCATTTGCACATTTGCGCGATTTTAAAACTCGCTAATCAGGGAACATGAATAAGATTGGAACCCATTTCCGCGAAAGCTACCACGAACTGGTTGACAAAGTGACCTGGCCTACCTGGGCGCAGCTGCAGCAGTCCACCGTGATCGTGATTGTAGCCACCCTGCTCATCACAGGCATGGTATGGGTAATGGACATTGCCTCCGAAAACCTTTTGAAACTCATCTATTCTTTCTTCAAATAATGGAAACACCAACTACACAACAACAGGAGACGAAGTGGTATGTGCTGCGTGTGGTGAGTGGCAAGGAGCGTTCCGTTAAGGAATACCTTGATAAAGACATCAACCGCCAGGGCTGGGCCGACCGCATTGTGCAGGTATTTCTGCCCATGGACAAGGTCTATAAAGTGCAGAATGGCAAGAAGGTAATGCGGGAGAAGAACTTCTATCCCGGTTACGTTTTTATGGAAGTGGTGGATGGCAAGCTGAATGAAGACATGATCCTGCATATCAGCAACATCTCCAACATCATGCATTTCCTCACCGATGGCAAGGGTTCCAAGGGCCGCATCATCTCCCTGCGCAAGTCGGAAGTGAACAAGATGCTGGGCAAGATGGACGAAATGAGCGAGCAGGGCATCAGCATGAGCGAGCCGTTCATTGTGGGCGAAACCATCAAGATCATCGACGGTGCTTTCAACGATTTCAACGGCGTGATCGAAGAAGTGAACGACGAAAAGAAGAAGCTGAAGGTGATCGTGAAGATCTTCGGCCGTTCAACCCCTGTAGAACTCAACTACATGCAGGTAGAGAAGCTGAGCTAAGGCATCCAGCACTACCAGGTATCATACACCAACCGGGTCATGGCTTACAGGCTATGACCCGGTTATCTTTTGTACCCCCCCATCAGACCGCTGCCTGCGGTCAGCACGGGTAACACGATAAACAATCTGATTTCTGGTGTTAACACAAGTAATGGCGGCCACCGCAGTGACAAAAAACTTGTGCGTGTAGCCGTCTGACGGCAAGAAGCAGTTCTGACAGCCGACTGTCAGACCGCTATAGGCGGTCAGCACGGGTAATGAAATTCAGCCATTGTACCTGTTCATTTGCGTGGACATGAGAATCCGGGAAACAAAGAAGCGAAGGCAATGCGCCTTCGCTTCTTTGTTGCTCATCGCATAGGGGCGATGAAAAAGAAATGCTTATTGTTTCTGCAGCGCCAGCTGGCCTACCACTTCGCCGCGGCTGTTGCTGATCACCACGCGGTAGATACCGCTGGAGAGGTGGCCGGTTTCCAGGGTTTGCTGTTCGAACGTGTTTTGCACCCGCAGGCTGCGGCTGAGGAGTACGCGTCCGGAAGCATCAGTCAGCAGCAGGGAATACTGGCCTTTTTCCAGTCCTTCCATTTGCAGCAGGGCTTGTCCGCGGGTGGGGTTGGGCACCGCACTCAGACGCATACCGCGGGCGGCACTGAAGGACACCTTCACCACCTCGCTGTAGCGGAAGCTGCCATCCTGCTCCATGATCTTCAGGCGGTAATAGTTGTCGCCGCTGTTGGGGCGGGCATCGGTGAACTGGTAGCTGTGGCGGCTGGCGGCCTCATTGCGGGCGCGCAGGCTGCCAATGGCGGCAAAGGTGGTGGGCGTGCTGCCACGCTGCACTTCATAACTGCTGATGCCATATTCGCCGCTCACATCCCATTGCAGCTGGGCAGTGGCATCTACGCGGCGGCCGGTGAATTGCAGGAGGGAAACGGGGAGGGTGCCGTTCGGAAGAAGCTGTGACGCATAAATGCTACCATTGGCTGTACCACCTCTTCCATCGAGGAAGGCAATGATCGCCCGGTTGCCATCGTTGGGTATCATCACGGGTACCCGCTGATTGGATGCCGTTCTTGTTCCCACTGGCACGCCATTGGCGGTCCACATCACAGTACCGCTTCCATTAATGCGCTGGGCATAAATGTCGAGACCGGTGGTGGTATTATTGGCACGGTTGTCGTCCCAGGCTATGATGGCGCCATCGGCTCCATCGGGAACAATCACCAGCGATGACGTGGCATTGGGCTGATTGAAAGTGAGGGTACAAATGGCCGTTCCATTGGCATCCCACTGGGTTTCGCCATTGCCATTCAGTTTTTGCGCATAAATATTGCGGTCACTGGTGGAAACCCTGTTATCGCTCCAGACAATAATTGTGCTGTTGCTGCCTGCGCTGATTATAAATGCGTTATTCTGGTTGCCTGTAGCAGATACCACATTAACCCCGTTGGCTGCCCAAAGGGCATCGCCGCCGGCATTGAAACGCTGGGCGAAGAGGTTCTGGTCGGTGGGACTGATGCGGTTATCTGTCCAAACCACCACTGCACCACCTGCACCGTCCATGGCAATGGCGGGCTGTAATTGGTTGAAGCCGGCCGTAACTGCGGCCTTGCCATTGGCGCCCCACTGCAGGGCACCAGCAGCATTCACGCGCTGGATGAAAATATCTGTTTCTTGTGTACTGATGCGCGGATCTTCCCAGGCTACAATGAATCCGCCGGCGCCATCAGAGGTCATTACCTGGCGTGTTTGGGTATTGGGTTGGGCTACTATCTCAATATCAGATGCCAGCACCCGGGCGCCATCGCTCAACTGGATGTAGTTGGCATAAAGATCGAGGTTGCCATTGCGGGCATCGCGCCATACCACCGCAAACTGATTAGTGTTGATGGCCAAAGCGCTTACGCCATTTTCATTACTGGAAGAGTTCACCAGCGGGATGCCATTGGCTGCCCACTGCGCCACCCCGGAAGCATTCACCCGTTGCATGTAAATATCCGATTGAGAAGTGCCACCAATCCTGCCGTCCTGCCACAACAGTACCACACCGCCCGCATTGTCGGAGATCATCGCAATATTGTTCTGGTCGCTGGCTGCATTACATACTACAATGCCTTCCGCAGCAAACACCTGCATTCCGGTGGCACTGATTTTTTGCAGATAGACATCAGCACCCGTGGCACCACGGGTTTCAGACCACGCCACAAACATACCACCAGCACCATCACTTACAGTTACCACATCTCCCTTGGCCGTTGTAGGAGATACATTGCATACCACATTGTTTTCCGTGGGATCATCAACCCATTGGGCAAAAGAAGCAAGCTGAAGTCCACAAAAGAAAGTGAGTAAAAGTTTTCTCATACGCTTCCTATTAATTTTTTCAAAAGTACGGGTTAGTTATTGAAATATTTAAAGGGTTTATTCCCTTGCCTTATAGATTTTGTACTTTCGTTTCCTATTTATTTCAATCCATGCAATCAATATTCAGGCCGTTTTGTCTTTTAGCCTTGTTGGTTTTTGCACAAAGCATATACGCCCAGAACCTGGAACTCAGTGGCCGGGTGGTGGATGCAGAAACGAATACCCCGCTGGAAGGGGTGACCATCTCCTTACGCAATACCACGCTTTCCACTTTGTCGAATAAAGAAGGTAATTATAAATTGTCGGTGCCGGCCAACCAGCGCAGCGGACAGCTGCTCTTTTCCTATGTAGGCTACACCGCGCAAACGGTGCGCATCAATGAGCGCAGCCGCATAGATGTGCAGCTGTTTCCGCAGAAGAGCGAACTGGAGACGGTGGTAGTGAGTGGCTACCAGCGGCCCAAACGCAAGGAGGAAGTGGTGGGCGCCATCAGTTCGGTAACAGCACGTGAACTGCAGCCCGACCGCGCCATAGAAAGCTTCGATAAAATGCTGGAAGGCCTGGCCGCCGGCGTGCAGGTGGAAACGAATACGGAATTGGGGACGCCGGTGAAGATCAACGTGCGCGGACAGAACACTCTTTCCAACCTTACCGGTACTACGGTGCGCACAGGCGCCTTCACCAGCACCCAACCGCTGTATGTGATAGATGGTGTGCCCATCACCGAACAACGTCCCGGCGATGAACCCATGCAGTTTGGTGGCGAGGAATACCGCAACCCCCTGGCCGGCATCAACCCCGATGATATTGAAAGTGTGAGCATACTCAAAGATGCCGCGGCCGCCTCGGTGTACGGCGCCAATGCCAGCAACGGCGTTATCATCATCACCACCAAGCGGGGCAAGGCAGGCAAAACCCGGGTGAGCTTCGGTGCCAATATGGGCGTCAGCAATCCCATCAACCGCATTCAATGGCTGAACGGCCCGCAGTACCACGGACTGGTGAAGGAATTGTACCTGAATGAAGGAGAGGCGCCTGCCACCGCAGAAGCCAAGGCAGGCTCCAACGAGATAAGTACCGATTGGTTTGGCATCACCAACCGCACCGGCACCTTCCAGAACTACGACCTGGAAGTGAGCGGCGGTGGCGAAAACAGCACCTATCGTCTCAGTACCAGCTACCTCGACCAGCAGAGCATTCAGAAGGGCAACGACCTGCAGCAGTTCTACCTGCGCCTGCGGCTCGACAGTAAACTGTCCGACAAGCTGAGCCTCTCCGCCAGCATTGCACCCACCATCACCCGCAAAAATGCCCTCACGGTATACAGTGAGCTCACGCCCATCATTCCCAATATTCCCACCTACAATGCCGACAGCACATTTTACACCATTCCGGGTGTGCCCAACCCCGTGGCCGTACTGGAACAGAATATGAATTACAGCGAAGGCGGCAGCATGAATGCCAATGTGCGCATGGATTACCAGGTACTGCCCGTGCTGCGCATCTCCGGCAATGCCGGCACCGATATGCTTATCAACAAGCAGACCACTTTTCTGAGCCCGCAGAATGCCACGGGTTCCAACTTCGGCGGCCGGGCCACCATATACGACCGAACCAGTGCCTCCTGGATCCTGTTTGCCCAGGCTTTGTATACCCCAAAGATGAAGGAAGGGCAGAAGCTTGAGATCCTGGGCGGCTTTGAAGCGCGGAGCGAGATGACCAAGCTGCTGCGTGGCAGCGGCACGGGTTTCACGTATTACCGCCTGACTGAACTGAGCAACGCCAGCCAGCAGAGCAGTGCCAGCAGCCGGCAACAAACCAACAGCTATTCCTACTATGGCCAGGCAACCTATACATTGCGGGAAAAGTACTTCATCAATGCCAGTGCCCGCCAGGATGCCAGCAGCATCTTTGGCACCGATGTGGCCACCACCCTCAACGGCGCCGCCGGCCTGGGCTGGAATCTGAATAAGGAAGCCTTCCTGGCCAACAGCCGCTGGCTGAATGTGCTTCGCCTGCGGGCCAGCTATGGCACCACCGGCAACAGCCGCATTGGCAGTTATGAAGCCCGGGGATTATACAATATCGGCAACAGCGGCTACAATGGCCAGAGTTCGGCCGACCCGGTGAGCCTGCCCAACCCCGACCTGGGATGGGAAAAAGGTTATA
>JALOMZ010000102.1 GCA_025455205.1 Chitinophagaceae bacterium
TGGGGTCTACCAGTGCTATTAGGTCGTACCAGGCCTGGCCGCGGGTGAACACGGGCCTGTCTGCCACATTGCTTTTTTGGTCAATGATCCTGGGAACCGGCTTATCGGTCCACGAATTGGTGCCCGGGTTATACTGTTTGATGTGGCTTACGTTGCGCGAGGTATTGTCTTCAAACAAGGCGTACACCACGCTGCTGGTGCTGGCAGGTACGGCAATCTCAATGCGGTTGTAGGAATCCTGGGAGCTGGTTATGGGCACCTGGTTGGTACTGGGGTCAGGGGTAATGTCGGCCCAGGTGCCGGCGTTGCCGGTGGAATTAGCTTGTGTGGCGCTACTGCGGTAAATGCGTCCGGTGCTGAAGAGGCCGATGCTGGCATAGAGGTCGCCATTCGGGGCTATTTCGAGGTCGCCGCCCCGGTTGCTGCTGCCCTGCACGGGGGCGCCCAGCACCTGGGTCCAGCTGTTGCCGCCGTCTGTGCTTTTCTGAATGCCCGCGGCCTGTCCGGCCAAACGGTTCCGGAGCGAGGCATACAGATTGCCACTGGCATCCAGCAGCAGGTCCTGCACATAAGCAAAATTGGCAGTGGATGTCAGGCGCTGCCAGCTGCTGCCGCCATCCGTGCTTTTCCAGATACCCAAACCTTCAATGGCATCTGCATTGAACCATCCCTCGCCGGTGCCAAAGTACATGACCTGCGGGTTGGCAGGATGCTGGGCAAAGGCAGAAATGGCCAGGTTGTCGAAGAAATCGTTCACCTTCACCCAACCGGGGCTGGTAGCTGTAATATCATTGGTATACCACAGCCCGCCACCCACGCCGGCTGCCCATACCTTTTTGTATCCGTTGGCGGCATCGCCCAGGTCAAACCAGGCCACCCGGCTGCGCCCGCCCACATTGTTGGGACCCCGCTCTTCCCATACCAGGTCTTCTACCGGGGCCAGCAGGTGCTGCCGGCCATTCCGGATCAGGGCATCACGTTGCTGCCGCACCTCCAGCAGCAGTTCCACCGGCACGCGGCCTGTGGCAGGGTCGCGGGTGAGGGCATATTCCTGTTCCATGGCCTCCCCGGCACCGGTACGCGGCAGGCTGGCCCTGGCCCCTACCCTGCCCGGTACTCCGGATGCGGGAAATTCGCGCCATACCAGGCCCAGGTTGGGCGCAACCATTGAAAGGATTATCATCAGCAACCCGCAATAAGGCAGGAAACGGAGCATACCATCACGCATGGGCCGAACTTACAACAGAACAGCATTATCGGCGCCAGCGAGCATGCCGTTTTGACAAAACGGCTGAAAAATTGTACACCCTGCAGGGGCTGAACTGACAGCTCCCGGCCGGATTGCTGAAAAAATGGCTCTCCGGCGGCCCTGCCGGCCCCATGGCACCATTTTCGCATCCTCCCCTGCGAAATCACCATTTCACTCAAAAACTAAAACATACGTTTTATGGCGAAAGACAAAAAACTGGCTGTTACCCCCCTGCACGACAGGGTAATTGTGAAGCCCGCACCTGCTGAAGAGAAAACCGCTGGCGGTATCATTATCCCCGATACTGCAAAGGAGAAGCCCCAGCGTGGCACTGTGGTGGCTGCCGGTCCTGGCAAGAAGGACGAGCCCGTAACCGTAAAAGCCGGCGACACCGTGCTGTATGGCAAATACGCCGGAACAGAGATCACCATTGACGGTGCCGACTACCTGATCATGCGCGAAAGCGATATCCTGGCAATCGTCTAAACAGTCTATGTGCTAATATGCTAATAAGCTAATGAGCTGAAGCACCGTCTGTAGCAATTCATTTTCAAACCCAATTAGCAAATCAGCTAATCAGCTAATTATCAAATTAATCAAGATATGGCTAAGCAAATATTCTTCGACATCGATGCCCGCAACAAAATGAAGAAGGGCGTTGATACCCTGGCGAATGCTGTGAAAGTAACCCTCGGTCCCAAAGGCCGTAACGTAGTGATCGAAAAGAAATTCGGCGCGCCTGCCGTAACCAAGGACGGTGTAACCGTGGCCAAGGAAATCGAACTGGAAGACGCCATCGAAAACATGGGCGCCCAGATGGTGAAGGAAGTGGCCAGCAAGACCGCCGACATCGCCGGCGATGGCACCACCACCGCTACCGTTCTGGCCCAGTCCATCATCAGCGAAGGCCTGAAGATGGTAGCCGCCGGTGCCAACCCCATGGACCTGAAGCGTGGCATCGACAAGGCCGTTAGCCTGGTGGTGGCAAACCTGAAGGCGCAAAGCCAGGCCGTAGGCAACGACAGCAAGAAGATCCAGCAGGTGGCTACCATTTCTGCCAACAACGACGAAACCATCGGTAAACTCATTGCCGAGGCTTTTGCCAAGGTAGGCAAGGAAGGTGTTATCACCGTAGAAGAAGCCAAGGGCACCGATACCACGGTTGACGTAGTGGAAGGTATGCAGTTTGACCGCGGCTACATCAGCCCCTACTTCGTTACCAATAGCGAGAAAATGGAAGCTGAACTGCAGAATCCCTATATCCTGATCTACGACAAGAAGATCAGCGCCATGAAGGATATCCTGCACATCCTGGAGAAAGTGGCTCAAGGCGGCCGTCCCCTGCTGATCATTGCGGAAGACCTGGAAGGCGAAGCCCTGGCTACCCTGGTGGTGAACAAACTGCGTGGCACCCTGAAGGTGGCTGCTGTAAAGGCCCCCGGCTTTGGCGACCGTCGCAAGGAAATGCTGCAGGACATCGCTATCCTCACCAAGGGTATCGTTATCAGCGAAGAGCAGGGTTATAAGCTGGAAAACGCCGACCTGAGCTACCTCGGCCAGGCTGCCAGCGTAACCATCGACAAAGACAACACCACCATCGTAGGCGGTAAGGGCGATAAGAAAGAGATCACTGCCCGCATCAACCAGATCAAGGCTCAGATCGAAACCACCACGTCTGACTACGACCGCGAAAAGCTGCAGGAGCGCCTGGCCAAGCTGAGCGGCGGTGTGGCTGTACTGTATGTAGGTGCCGCTACCGAAGTGGAAATGAAGGAAAAGAAAGACCGCGTAGACGACGCCCTGCATGCTACCCGCGCTGCCGTGGAAGAAGGCATCGTGCCTGGTGGTGGCGTAGCCTATATCCGCTCCATCGAAGTGCTCGAAGCCAAGGTGAAGGGCCAGATCGCTGATGAGCAAACCGGCATGGCCATTGTGCGCCGCGCCCTGGAAGAGCCCATCCGCACCCTCACTGCCAACGCCGGTATCGATGGCTCTATCGTTGTACAGAAGATCCGCGAAGGCAAGGCCGACTTTGGTTTCAATGCCCGCACCGAGACCTACGAAAACCTCTTCAAGGCCGGTGTTATTGACCCCACCAAGGTGAGCCGTGTAGCCCTGGAAAATGCCGCATCCATTGCCGGCATGCTGCTGACCACCGAAGCTGTTGTGGCCGACAAGCCCGAGCCCAAGGCAGCCGCTCCCGCTGCCGGTCATCCCGGTATGGGTGGCATGGACTATTAAGAAGTCCGGAAGTCGGAAAGACCGCAAGACGGAAAGTCAGAAAGTTACCGACTCAATCATACAAAGCCCCGTTTGTGCAAGCAGGCGGGGCTTTCTTTACCCCTTGGTCCTTTAATAACAGACCCGGGAAAGGGAAGCACTCATTGCGATTCATCATCCAATCTCCAGGACCTATGAAGAAAATAGTTTCATACTTCCTGCCGAACAGATGGTGGGAAATTATAGCCCAAAGGCTGATCAGTATCTGGCGGCCTGACCGGAACGACCGGGACCCCAACAATCCATTCATCATTTATTGAGAAAGGCGGGCCTTTAAGCCCGCCCTTTTCATCTTTCCAATTGCGGCCTGTTGTGCTGGCACCTTGCCTGAAATTCCCTATCGGTCCCGCTGAACAAGACCGCCGCATCCCGTGAGATCAATTGTTCTTTGCGCTGAAATTTCCGGATGGCCGCAGGTTATATCTCAGTATGCCATGGGAATCAACTTCATGTAATCATCCATTGTACCGGTATCCAGGCAAGTTTCAATTATTTTTCTGCCGGTGGGGTTCAATTCGGGAGTGAGGTATTGCTGCAATTCCTTCCGGAAAAAATCATACAGGATTTCGGCACCTGCATCATAGCCACTGGTTTCCACTTCGGCTTGTTTGTACACCTTGAGCAGGCGGGTTGGGATCTTTTCTCCCTCAATGGTGATGTAGTTGAATTCGAATCCCAATAACGGGCAGCGGGCAAGCTGGTATTGTTCGCTGCGCAGTTTTGCATTGCCCCTGCGGGTCAGGTATTCACGCATCAGCAGTTGAGGTTTGAAACCAACCTTCCAGGCGCCTATATATTGATTGGGCACCAGGGTATAGCGGGTGCGTGGTGTTTGAATGATCTGTTCCAGCAATATGTTGGCATGCTTGATCTTTTTACCGGTGGCAAATGGCCAGTAGGAACCAACGCCTTCGCTGCCCATACCGCCGCCGTCCACTATGCTGGGGTTGGCATGGCCCCGGGGTGCCACCAGCCGCCATAGCCAGGCCAGCGCCGGCGGCAGCACATGAAACAGGCCCAAAATGCCATAGGACGGGTTCTCTTTTGTACAAGGCGGTGTTCTGACCCCAAAGCTCCTGACGTCCACGTTCACGGGGTTGTTCACTACGTTCGGAACGATGGACCTGGGCACAATCACCCTGGGGTTGGGACAAGGTTTGCCCGGACTGTCTTCCGTGTGATCCCAAATGAGCGCCGTGCATCCAGGATTTGATTTGATATTCAGGAACAACAAAGGCTCTTTGGGCTTGATGGTCAGCTTCTCGAGGTTGGGATCGTCTCCGTAATCGGTAATGCTGTCAACCCGGATGAACCAGGCATTTTCGGCATCCAGCACCGTCAGTTTACCCGGTGTGTGCTGCAACGACGGATGGCACAGCGCCATATCATCGGTAACAGGGTAGAAAGAACAGAAAAGAGGAAGGTGGATCACTCTTCTATCTCCGTTTACAGTATTCGTGCCTACCAGAATCTCACCATTCTTTTCCCTCACAATACCCTGCAGCATTTCACTCTTGCCACCTCCGCTGGCTCCCTCATGCATGAAGGTGGTTATGTTGTCGTAAGGGCTTGCCACCTGCACCGTTGAACAGTGGGCGGTTACCCATCCTTCCTTTTCCCCTTTAGTCAGCAGCGCCCCATACAAACCTTTCTTGGCGCTTGGACCGGGATACAGGTTGTAGGAGAATATTTCGTGCAGTGTTTCCGAACGCTTGTGCACTACAATTTGTTTCCCATTGAAATGCGTGTGCCGGAATGTGGGTGCAACGTAAATAGTTGATTCAATGGTGAAATCCTCCGGCAATTCATTATGTGGTATGATCTGCTGCAGCATGGCAAGTCCCATGGCAAAAAAGCCTGCATTGGCCGGAGCAATGGCAATACCGCCGGAGCCTATATGGTCTCGACCTGCAAAATAGAAGAACACGGCCAGGTCCTGCGACTGGAGCCAACTGATGGTTTCCTTCCTGAGGTCATCAAAATCATACCCAAAATGGTCTTTGAAAAGCAGTTTGTCCGTAGGAAGGTCGTCACCAATGAGCATGGTATCTGGGTCGCGACGCCGCATGTAGGGATCGGTATAGTTGGCCGAAATGCCGTTGGTCACTTTGTGTACAATAGCTTCTGTAACTACCTTGTCGTCTGGCAAAGTATATTGAACCTGGTACTCGATGCTGTTCTCACCGCCAACTGCAGCAACTGCCAATTCCCGCACCGAGTCAAATACCTGCAGCGATTTACATCCCTGCAGAACCGCCATAGCATCTTCTGGTAAAGTCACCTTTCTGTTCCCGAGAATCTCAAAAAGTCTGTTCATGTGTGTTTATTTACTGAAAGAAATAATTGTTCGTATTCCCCTTTTCACTCCGCAAGTACGCCACTGGCACTTATGTGTTATAAAAGATTTGCATTGCCTTCCTGTCCCAGAGCCATTCATAACATGAAAACAAATAATATAATTCTTTTGCCGGTCAGTCATGATGGCATCAAACTACAGCATTGTGGAACTACTGCTATATGACTTTTGTCAGAACGACTCCAATGTGTGACATATCCGGCAGCATCGGCATGCTGCAGAAGGCAAGTGCTTCGGATACCTGCAGCACCAATCTTTCAGCAAACAGATACCCTCATTTTGCCTGGTCAATGGCATGAAAAAAAAGCGTACCCTCTATAGATTCAGATATTGCATTAACCAGAAAAAAAATGTGTACATATATGATCATCATTTTCTTATACTCCTTTTCGGGTTGTCTGCTCAATTGTAAGCCAGTGCAACTCATAATGAGTGGGCCCTAGTAATCATTGCAAAGTATTGCCTGATCCTGAGGGTGTAATACCCGGGCGCAGGAGCAGAATAGGACATTCATTTTCACAGGAACCCACCAATAAATGACTCCCGAAAAAATTATTCCTGCTGGTTATATCTCTGTTCTCGTCTTGAAAAATTTCAATCGAATCGCTTTCAACAGAGGCTCCGGGTATCAATATTTCAATCGTCGGTACCATGACGCCCTGGCGTCATAAATGACAGGCATTTTGCTTTTCAGTTCACATGGCAGGAAAATTTGCCTGCAATGAACACCTGGCGAAAGGGTGTGGAACATACCCGCCACTGTTTGAAAGCCGAATGCCGGTATCTTTTGGGGCCACTTGTTTGACTTATTGTACTTTCCTCGTTGGCCGGAAGATCCGTTTAAGAACATTGCCTGTTGAGCTACACAAAAGCACCAAATGCCGGGAATTTTCATTCTCTTAAACCTGTCTTGGCCGGTGAATCAGCCAGGAAGGTTACGCCACGGTCGAGTATTTCCAGGG
>JALOMZ010000103.1 GCA_025455205.1 Chitinophagaceae bacterium
ATGCCATGCGCTACAAGGTGAGCGACCAGACCACGCATTGGAAAACAGACCGCCGCTACACCTCGCAGGTGAACTATAATTATGAAACGCCCTGTCTGCTGGAAGTATACCCCGACAAGGCCCCGGGCGTGGTGCTGGCTCCGCGCGATACCTTCACCTCTATCCGCACCTGGGAATTGCTGCACGACAGCTATGACCGTGAACGGCGTGGCCTTGCTGTTCGCCGGATGTACCGGGCCATTGCACCCTGGACCACCGCCAATCCCATATTCATGCACCTGGTGAGCCGTAATGATGCGGAAGTGCTTTCGGCCATAGACCAGTGCGCGGCCACCGGATATGAAGCACTCATTCTGAGTTTTGGCAGCCACCTCAATATGGAAGACAGCAGCCGGGCAAATATTACCCGGTGGAAAAAACTGGCCGACTATGCCCATCAGAAAGGCATTCAGATTGGCGGGTATTCTCTGTTCAGCAGCCGGCGTATTGATGACAGCACCGATGTTATTAATCCAGCTACCGGTAAGCCGGGCGGTGCCTTTTTCGGTAATGCCCCCTGTTTTGGCAGTGCCTGGGGACTGGCCTACCGCAACAGGATCAAGTATTTCTTTGCCTCCACCGGCTTCGACATCTGGGAGAATGATGGGCCTTATCCCGGCGATGTTTGCGCCAGCCGGCAGCATCCGGGGCATGAGGGGCTGGAAGATTCTCAATGGAAGCAGATGCTGATACAGAAAGAGCTGTACCAATGGCTGAATGCCCGTGGGGTGTATATCAATGCCCCCGACTGGTATTTTTTGGATGGCACGCACAAAATTGGCCTGGGTTACCGTGAAGTGAACTTCTCCCTGAGCAGGGAGCAGCAAAAAATCCTGAACCGGCAGAACATCTTTGATGGCACCTGGGAAAAAACGCCCAGCATGAGCTGGGGCTTTGTGCCGCTCACCCGCTACCAGGGTGGCGGACCGGAAGCCATCCTTGAACCGTTGAGCGAGCACCTGGAAGATTACCGCCAGCTGATGATGCAATATTATGGTGCCGGGGTACAGGCATGCTATCGCGGTCCCCGATTGTACGATACCGAAGCAACAAAGCAGGTGGTGCAGGAAGTGGTAGGATGGTACAAGAAGCACCGCGACATCCTCAACAGTGATATCATCCACCTGCGACGGGCCGACGGGCGCGATTGGGATGGATTTATGCATGTGAACCCTGCCCTGCCGGAAAAGGGGTTGCTGATGGTTTTCAACCCCACCGGCGTCAATATAAAGAGGCGTATCCGGATACCGTTATACTACACGGGTCTTGAAAAGGAGGCCCGCCTGGAGGATGCCAGGGGTAGCAGTATCATTCTGCAGCTGAACCGGGATTACAGCGTGGAGTTGGAAGCGGAGATACCCGCCGGGGGGTATACCTGGTATATCCTAAGGGCCGGCCAATAACTCGTTTTCCATGAAGCGCCAAAGTGATCCTGGGGGCCATGCGCCTGTCAGCGTGTAATCCTGAGCTGGCGCTGCAATATCAGCTGACTGTTGTTGAGTACCTGGATATTGCTGCACTCTGTTACGGTGAGATCCACATCCAGTATACATGTGCCTGGTGTATTGATGATGATACGGTCTCCAGGCCGCAGGGGTGAGGGCGGCCTGCCCCAATAGCCAAGGGCTGTGTCGGTTGTCCAGTTGGTGGGATTGCTGAAGAGGCCATCACCGGTGAATTGATAGTAACGAATGGAATCGCCGAGCAGCCGTACATGGATGCTGTCGGTGCTGAAACAGCTGCGTCCGTTCAGTACTCCTTCTGCTGTCACTGCCAACCAGCCCGTTTGGCTGATGGTGCCACTCCCCAGGATGCTGCCCGTTCCGCCCCGCCAGTGATAATAATCATAACCGGGCTGCATAACGCTGAAGTTCATTTGGCGCTGATTGCAGTATAAAACCGAATCCAGGGCAAAGGCTTTGTAGCTGGCCCGGAACACCTGTACCCGGGCAGTGTCATGGCAGGTATACCCGTTTTGTTCTATGGTGAAGGGGTAGATGGAGGTTTGCCCTGGTTGCACCCGAATGGCATCGGTGGTTTCGCTGGTGGACCAGCGTATGGCATGATCGCCCGGAACACTGGCTTGCAACTCCACGGTTTCGGGAAAGCAGGCATGAAATTGGTTGCCGGGCAGGGTGTGGCGGTAGGTGCGACCCTGCAGGTGCAGCCAGACCTGGGGTTCATTTGGACTGCTGTTGGTGGGTGATTGGCCTGGCCGCAGGTAGGCGTAGTTACCATAGGGTGGGGCAGGCGCTTCGTTCAGTTTGGTAAACGTAAATCGATAACTGTAATAGGCCTTGGCTTCAAAGTTCACGGGCACAGTTACGAGCCCGCCTGTGGCCGGAACCCGCCATTTGCCTGCTGCCTTCAATGTATTGCTTTGAACCTCATGGATGAGCAGATCTCCTGCCGGGTATATGGTATCTGCCGGCGCGAATGATTCCAGGAAAAAACTCACCGAGTCGATAGTAGCTATGGCATCGCTGGTCCAGGTGGATGTGGCTGTGTAGCTGAACTTCCCGGCGCCTTCGAAGATGATGCCGGAGCTGATGCGCAGGGGCGGGTCTGCTGTCGGGTTGAAGACCCATTCCCTTTTCGGGCGGATGGTGGTATACCCGTTCAAGGTATAGGGTATAATGACAACATATACCGAATCGCTGAACGTGTTTCCGCTGAAGTTTGTTACCGATATGTGTTGCCACCCGGGAGCACCAACCTCCATCATTCGGGTATTGCTGCCGGTATGCCATTGGTACCGGGCATAGTCAGCACCAGCATCCAGCTGAAGGGGGGCGGAGCCGCAATGAATCAGCGTATCCTGTTCAAAGGGGTTGAATGTCTGGGCTGCGGGCTTCTGTGCCAGGCAAAGGGTCAGTGTACATAAAAGCGAAAGGACCTTGATTGCGTGCATGACAGGTGACATGTGCCTGCAATAATAGTCCTTCCCCCTGTCAGAAAAAAAACGTATATGTATTTATGCAATATTTGCTGACTGCTTACTTGACTCAGCGGTACCCGTCGCCGTCGAGCAGGTTGCCCAGTCCGCCCAGTATGCTGCCTTCTTCCTTGCGGTTTACGGTACCGTAAGAAAGGATGCGGCTGGCCAGCCGGCTCACGGGCAGGGTTTGGATCCAAACCTTCCCGGGGCCGCGCAGGGTGGCAAAAAATACCCCTTCGCCACCAAAGATGGTGTTGCGGATGCCGCCTACAAACTGGATGTCATATTGCACGTCGTGGGTGTAGGCTACAATGCAGCCGGTGTCTATACGGAGGGTTTCGCCCGGCTGCAGGGTACGCTCAAACACATGGCCGCCGGCATGCACAAAGGCCATGCCATCGCCTTCCAGCTTTTGCATGATGAATCCTTCGCCCCCAAACAGGCCCGTGCCCAGGCGGCGCTGGAATTCGATGCCCACGCTTACTCCGCGGGCGGCACAGAGAAAGGCATCTTTCTGGCAAACCACATAATGGCCCAACTGCTCCAGGTCGAGGGGTATGATCTTGCCGGGATAGGGGGATGCGAAGGCCACACGTTTCTTGCCGCCACCCACATTGGTGAAGGCGGTCATGAAGAGGCTTTCGCCGGTGAGCAGTCTTTTGCCGGCGCTGAAGAGCTTGCCCAGGATGCTGTTGCCCTGCTGCCCGCTGCCGTCGCCAAAGATGGTTTGCATCTGAATGCCGTCGTCCATCATCATAAAAGCACCGGCTTCGGCAATGGCGGTTTCACCGGGGTCCAGTTCAATGTCTACATACTGCATTTCCTCGCCGTAAATGCGGTAATCAATCTCGTGTGCTACTGGCATAAAGAAGGAGTTTTTTGGACTGGAAAATTAGCTATCAGAGATATAGCTGCCTGCTGAAGGGCGTTAATTTTTGCAGATGGCCCGGCAGGCTTACAAATGGTGCCGGGGCAGGGCATGCAGGAAGTTCTGCGCGGGTAGAGGCACAAAAAAACCTGCTGATGAGACCAGCAGGTTTGCGTTCATGTTGATCCAACATGTACGACGCTCAGGAAGCAGGCGTTTCAGGGGCGGCAGTTGCTTCAGGAGCAGGAGCGGGTGCCGGTGCCGGAGCGGGAGCGGGTGCCGGTGCAGCTTTTTTCGCAGCTTTTTTCTTGGGAGCTGCCTTCTTGGCTGCGGCTTTCTTGGCGGGCTTGGCTGCGGCTTTTTTAGCAACCGCTTTCTTGGCCGCCTTGGGAGCTGCCTTCTTCACTGCTTTTTTCGCAACAGATTTTTTGGCTACTGCCTTCTTGGCTGCTGCCTTCTTAGCTACCGGCTTCTTGGCCGCGGCCTTCTTGGCGGGTTTGGCAGCCGCTTTCTTGGCTACTTTCTTAGCCGCTGCTTTTTTCACCACTTTCTTAGCTGCTGCTTTCTTGGCAGCCTTGGCTACGGGCTTCTTAGCTGCCGCCTTCTTGGCGGGCTTGGCAGCCGCTTTCTTGGCAGGAGCGGCTTTCTTCTTGGCAGGAGATTTTTTAGAGGTGGCCATCTGAAATTTTTTTTGTAGCGTGAATTTACACTGCTGTGTATTCATTCATGTCACATTTCACAGAAAGTGGAAAAAATGTATATTCCTTCAACTGCATAGGTACCTGTGCGCAAAAGCAATGGACTGCCCTGAGGCAGTCCATTGATGTTATTGCAAGTATTGGCGGACTTAGAACCAGCTGCCCGTCCAGGTCAGATCGGCTTTGCTGCCTGCGCGGCGCCGGCGAGCGGCCACCTTAAAGCGCTGGATAATGGCTGCTACTATCACCAGCGGAATGAACACCACCGTGAGCGGCGGAATGGCCAGGAAGCTGATCCACTTGCCACCAAACATGCGGCGCATGGGACGGCGCAGTCTTTCGGCAATGATGTACATGGCGGGTACCACCACCAGCGTCATAAAGAAGGCAAAGACGAGCCCAAAGATGATGGTCCAGCTGAGGGGCTTCCAGAAAGCCGCGTTATCACCGCCAAAGAAGATGTGCGGATTGAGCTGCTCAAACATGGAGATGAAGTTGATGTTGAGGCCCACAGCCAGCGGAATCAGGCCCAATATGGCTGCCACTGCGGTAAGCAAAACGGGAATGATCCTGGTTTTACCGGCCTGTATCACTGCTTCGCGGGTACGCATGCCGCGGCTGCGCAGTTCATCGGCAAACTCAATTACGAGGATACCGTTCTTCACCACAATACCGGCAAGTCCTACTATACCAATACCTGTCATCACTACCGATACTTCCATGCCCGTGAAGGCGAATCCCAGTAACACCCCAATAACGGAGAATATGATTTCCGTGAGGATGATCACGGGCTTGCTGATGCTGTTGAACTGAAGCACCAGGATGATCAGGATGAGGGCCAGGGCAATGAACAGCGCCTTGGTGAGGAAGCTGGCGGCTTCGGCCTGCTGCTCGCCTTCACCGGTTTGCTGTATGGTTACGTCATCGGGCTTCTGCCGGAAGTTGCGGATGGCCTTGGTGAGTTCGGCATTTACCGCGGTGGGGGTGTAACCGCTCAGCACATTGGAGTAGAGGGTGATTACCCGCTTCAGGTTTTTGCGCTTCACGCTGCCATAAGTGCTGCTGAGGTCTATTTTGGCCACGGCAGAAATGGGCACCTGCTTGATCTGTCCGGTATTGAAATCGCGGAAGGTGATGCGCATGTTGAGCAGGGCGCTGAGGTCGGTGCGCTGCATTTCATTGCTGCGCAGCTGTATCTTGTATTCATCTTCCTCATCCTTGAGTTTGCTGATCTCCTTGCCAAAGAGGGCTGTGCGTATTTCCATGCCTACCTGGGCGGTGGAGATGCCTTCAATCAATGCGCGCTCGCGGTCTACGCTCACGGTGATCTCCGGATTCTGCAGGTCGATGTCCATCTTCAGCTCTTCGATGCCGGCTACCCGGTTGGTGTCGAGGTAGTTTTTCAGGGCCACGGCCGTGCGGGTGAGCGATTCGAAGTTTTCACTGGCCAGTTCAATATTCACCGGCGGCTGGGTGGGCGGTCCGTTGGATTCCTGGGCTACCGATATTTCAGCGCCCGGTATGCCCTTGATGGCTTCGCGGATGGCGTCGAGGTAAGGGGCGGTAGACTGGCCATGGCGCTTCTCAAATTCCACAAAGCTCACCTGTATGCGGGCCAGTTCAGCGCGGGTGCTTCGGTCGCCGCTGTTGGGATCGCTGGCGCCCACGGCCACGTTGGTGATCACACTTTCCACCAGTTCGTTGCGCTTGCCGTTTTCCATGCCCAGCACTTTGTACACCTTGCTTTCCATGCTGTGTATCACGCTGTCAGTATAGGTAACATCGGTGCCACTGGGCAATTTGAGGTATACATACACAAAGTTGGGATCGCTTTTCGGGAAGAACACTACCGGTACGCGGCCGCTGCCTGCAGCTGCACCAAAGATCATGAAGGAGCCAATCAGCAATACAAAAAGGCCCAGCAGCAGCCATACCGGCCGCGTGCCTGCCAGCGACCAGCGCAGCAGCTTTTCGTACAAACGCATGAGGCCGGGCAGGAAGCGGTGCTGGAAGGAAGTGATCATGCCATCCAGCACATAGCTGTTCAGGATCATCAGCAGTGCGAGGAAGATCATGAGATTGCCGAAGAAATACCAGAGCCCGCCACCGGCGCCAACGCCAATCAGGTCCAGCAGCACCCCGCCACCGGCCAGCACCCAGAGCATGGGTTTGCGAAACACATCGGCCTTGCGCTTGTCGTGCCGTTCTTCATGGTTCATGAAGTCTACCGCAAATACGGGGTTCATTATGAAGGCCACAATCAATGATGCCGACAG
>JALOMZ010000104.1 GCA_025455205.1 Chitinophagaceae bacterium
AGGAAAGAATGAGCACATAGTTGAGGAACTGGCCTTTGTAGAAACCGGGAAAATAGCTGCTGTTCATGAGGTGCAGGCCCTGCATCACCATATCGCTGATCAGCATGGAGAAGAGGGGCAGCGCAAAGGCCCACTTGCGGTCTTTGATAACCGAGCCGGCAAAAATAGCCATGGCCAGCTGCGGGGCGCCCAGCCATTCAGGCCGCGCTGTGTAGGGAACAATGCGGTAGGCGGTAGCCACCAGAACCATCATGGCAAAAATCAGAGCAACGTTTCTGTTCATTGTATTATTTTCCTGTTTGGAGATGGCAAAAATAGGCCAAAAAGGATGCGAAACTCCATTCATACTGCCGGCCTCATTTGCTGATTGTGGAAAATTCCGTTCATGGCTGATAACACATTCACCGGCCGCCTGGGGGAAGACCTTGCCGCCCGGCACCTGGAACAGCACGGCTTCACGCTGCTGGCCCGCAACTGGCGGGCGGGGCGGGCAGAAATAGACCTCATTGCCTGCCGCGGCAATACCGTTCATTTTGTAGAGGTAAAGAGCCGCCGGGGTAAATCTGCCGTATTGCCCGAACTGCGGGTGAATGCAGCAAAAATTGAACAAATGCGGCTGGCCGCCCAGGCCTGGCTGCAGCAGCATCCCCAGTGGCATTTCATTCAGTTTGATATCCTGGCCATCCGCTTCAGCCCCGGCGCACTGCCGGAGATACTGCTCATAGAAGATATTACCTGACCCTACACATGGTGGTATTTCTCGCCGCGCAGGATGGTGCAGGCACGGTATACCTGCTCGGCCAGTATCAGCCGCACCAGCTGGTGCGGAAACACCAGCTTCGACAACTGCCAGACCAGGTCTGCACGGCGGCGCACTTCATCATTCACGCCAAAAGCGCCCCCAATCACAAAATGGATCCGGCGGGCGCCGTTCACGGCCCGCTCCTGCACCAGGGCGGCCAGGTCAGGCGAGGTAAGCATCCGACCCCGCTCATCCAGCAGCACCACATAATCCACAGGATCCAGGGCCTGCAGCAGCGTTCTGCTCTCCGCATCCTTGAGGTCGGAAAGCGACAGGGAGGCCGCATTCTTTGGGCTGGGCACCAGCTTCCACTCGCAGGGAAAATAATGCGCAATGCGGCGGGTGAAGGTTTCAATGCCCTCCGAAACATAAGACTCATGCTTACCCCCTACCGACCACAGGATGATTTTCATCCTGGCAAGATAGACATGGAAGCCATTCCCCGTAACAACCCGGAAAACGGTGATCAATTTAACAGCAAGATGCCTCCCAATCTGCTACATTCGCAGCAAATTGTGCAACCAATTCAGCCTTTATGAAAAATCTGAGTACCATCCTGAGCGGAGCAGCCCTGGCAGGTGTTGCCGTGCTTTTCTTCCTGCATTTCTCCGGCAACACCAACAACAATCCGGTTAAAAAACCTGCCGCCGACCCCAACAGCCATACCCACGGGCAGATCGCTTATTTTGACATGGACAGTGTGGAACAGCATTACGACTTCGTGAAGGAAGTACGGGAAGAGCTGAAGAAGCAGGAAAGCAATATTTCCAATGAGCTCAACAATATGAAGAAGGGCTATATGAACCGCATCCAGCAGTTGCAGGCCAAAGCCGCCGGCATGAGCCAGCAGGAAGGCGAAGCCGCCCAGGCCGAGATCAACCAGATGCAGATGAACCTGCAGCAGAAAGAAGCCAAGCTCACCCAGGAGCTGCAGGAAAAACAATTCAAGATGATGCAGGAGATCAATGAAAAGATCGCCTCCTTCCTGAAAGAATACAATGCCAACAAGCATTACTCCTATATCATTTCGCGCTCACCCGGCGACTTCATCTACCTTACCGATTCCACCTTCAATATCACTGAAGACCTCATCAAGGGACTCAACGCCGGCTTCAAGAAAAAATAAGGGCCAGCATCCCGACAGATACCTGTCAACACAAAAACGGCACGTTGTTTCAACGTGCCGTTTTTGCATTCCTCCCTCTTACATAACTAGAACCCGGGGGGCAAATCAGGAAGCGAACACACCAAAGCGTACAGGAAAAAGCACCTCGTGCATGCCGGTGTGGCGGCGGCTTTCATGGCCCCCGCATTACTGGCATACCGGTCAGTTTTCTTCCGACTTGCGTATGAACAGCAGGCCGTCGTCGCGTTGCTGGGAGATTAGCTTATCGAAATCCTTTCGGTAGCTCAGGCTCACGCCGGCCCGGTTGCGACGGCCGGCAAAATCCAAGTTGTCTTTCTTGAAGATGATGGCCCGCAGGCGGCGGTTGGGGGTAAGTATGAATTCCACGCTCACATCGGGCAGAAACTGAAAACCGGAGGTGGTGGTGCTGCGGACATCCATGTCAAAATCACTGCCCAGGTTTACCACCACCCGGTTATTGAAATAAGATTTGTTGAGCATGAAATTGAAACTCACCCGGTCGTAGCCCGAAGATGCGTTCACATTGCCGCTCACCACCGAGGAAGAGTTGTAGAATTCCGTGCTGAAGTTCACATTCAGGCTCTGGTCGCCGGTAATGTCCTGCACCACATTGGTGAGTATTTTCTCCATCTGGCTGCTGAGCAGCTCACTCACGGTGTTCACAGCCAGGTCGGTGCCCGGGTTGCGCGATCCGGCTCCTTCCTTGTAGGGCGCAAAAGAGCGGAACACAATCAGGTAGGTCACCTGTTTGAGCATTTCACTGTTATCTGCCCTGATCTGGCCAAGCTTGGCCTGAGCACTCACGTTGTTTTGCATCGGGCTGCCCGGGGGGAATTCAATATCAAATGCCAGTTGGGGCGCACTCAGCAGTCCGGTTACGCGCGCCTTCACATATACATCCCCCTTGTAGTTCTGGGCCGACTCATCCAGCACGGTGCGGTTCTGCTCACTGCCCATGAGGTCGCGCAGGCTCACGTTCTGAGCCACATACCGGGCTCCCACATTGAGGTTGGCGTTATAGGGATCGCCGTTCCATTCTATATAGCTGTTTTCCCCGCCCTCCAGTTCAAAGGGCTTTTTTATCAGTGTCTGGAAACTGTAATTGTAGCTGCCTTTCTCTATCTGGTAGCGGCCGCGCATCACGGTAGCATCAATGGTGCCGGTACGGATCTGCAGGCTGCCGGCGCCGGTGGCGCTCAGGCGGTCGCCGGACAACTCATCCATAATCACATCAATGGTACACAGCGGGGTGGCAGTGAGGTCCAATTCCATGTGGATGTTCGTATTCAGGCTGTCTACCACCCGCACCTGCTCGGTACCATATTCCTTGAAGACAATGTAATCTGCCTCCCCGCTTTCCTTGCCGGTTTTGTTGGCGATGATGATGTGCGAGGTATCGGTGGTGGTTCCCGCCACTTTCATCACCAGGTTGTTGAGCGGTCCGCGCAGCTCAAAACTGGCCTTTGCCACTGCCCGGCCATAGAACAGGTCATTATCCCTGGCGCCGGTATTCAGCACCTGCATGCCATCGGTGCGCATGCGCAGGTTGAAGGAAAGGCTGTCGAAAAAGCGGTGGTACATGATACCATCCAGGGTACCCTTCCGGCCTTTCAGGTCGCGCACCGTCATGCTGCCGAAGCTGAGGTAATTATCGCCAAAGCGTAAGGTAGAGGAATCGATCCGGTAGGTGCAGCCGGTATAATCAACCGTGAACCAGGCGTTGGTGAGGCGGGTTTCGCCCAGAATGGCAGGTTTGGCAAGCGAACCAACCACTTTCAGGTTGCCACTGGCATAACCGTCCATATCCCGGAATACCATGGACAGGTAGTTCTCCAGCACGCTGATGCGCTCATTGCGCAGTTCTATATCTGCATCAATCTGCTGCCCGGCCGTATCATTGAGATTGATGCGCACCAGGCCACCCATGTCGTACTCCGGATTGCGCGAGTCAAACCGGGCCAGCAATTTATTTTCTGCCGCCTGGTAGGTGCCGCTCAGGGTTACGGTACCTACAGAGTCATTGTTGAAGTAGAAGCGCCGGGCTGATGCCTGGGCATTGATAAAAGGCTTGCCCATCGGATCCTCCACCACCACCCGCCCGTTGAGCAATCCTTCCAGGCGTGGTTCCTGCAGGAAGAATGGCAATACGTCGCCGATATTGAATTCCGAAATGTCCACAAACAGGTCGTTCCAGTTGCCCTCATCAGAGGGTTGGGTATGCATGCGGATGCGCTGCATGTCGTTGCTGAGATCCACCCCGGTAGCTATGAGATAGCCATTTTTCAGCTCCACATGGCTGGTTTCAGACAATACCCATTTCTTGTTGTTGATGATGAAAGACGACTCATCAAAACGAGCTTCAAAGCCATCGGGCCGGCTCAGAACGGTGGCACTCACCACAGCATCCCCCAATTGCCCCTGTGTACTGGTGGTTAATTTCAGCGCCGTGGTGTCCGATACCGTATTTATGCTGAGGCGCACGGCCGGAAATCCCAGGCTGTCGTTGATGCTGAAGTCTTCTATATTCCCGTCCAGCTGCAGGCGCTGCTGCCCTCCGCTGCCCCTGATGCTCACTTGTTTCATCTCCACCCCGTTGTAAGAAAAATAAGGTACCTGTGCATCAATGAGCAATTCCTTGCTGATGGTATTGAGGCTGCCCCGAAGCTGGCTGTTGTTGAGTCCGCGCAACTGCGGGCTGATGAAATGCATCAGGGGTTCCACATTGCGGGTTTCCAGCGAAAAGGTAAAATCCTGGTTGGGTGCGGGCCGGGCTGGTGCGGGTACAAATGAGGGATAGTAGCTGTTGAGGAAGGCTTTGAAACTGTTGGGCAGGTCGCTCAGCCTGAACTGCCCGCTGATGGTGGCTGCCCCCTCGTTGGTATTCAGGGTGATGGTTTTGCGGTTGCCCTCCTCCACTGCAGAGCGGATAACCAGGGAATCCATATTCATCAGCCCCACGGAGTCGTATACCTCTGCCTCATAGAGGCGCGCATACCCCACAAAATCATCGGGATTGCTTCCCTTGAAGTCTACGTCAAACAGGCCTGAGGCACGCAGGTGCTGCTTCGCCAGCCCCAGCGCATACAGGTCGGCATACCCCACCACGCCCCGGGCATTGTAGCCCTGCTGCTGGCTGCGAAAGTTGAGCCTCGTACTGATATTGGCCTGCAGGTTGGAATCTGAAACAGATAAGGATGCATCGAGGGCGGAATGCTGGAAGCGGCCTTCTACCTGCAGGTCGCTGTATGTATAGCCACGGTAACTGAGGGATTGCACATCGCCTTCCAGGTTCAGAGCATCGCTGGCCCTGAAACCGCTGCTCCACACCCTGCCGTCGAAGCGGATCATCCCCAAGTCAGGCACATCCAGCAATTTGCCCCCCTGGATGCTGGCATTTTGTACCCTGCCTTCAAATCCCTGCCGGGGCCCGCTCAGGCGCATGGAAAGGGTGGCGCCCATATGGCCTACATCGGTTTGCAGGGTTCCCCGGGCCATGAAATTATACACGGTCCCAGTGAAGTTGCCGGTATAGGTTACCACGCCCAGTTTGGCTACCGGCGTCTCACGCATTTGCAGCAAGGCTGGCGCCCAAACCGCTACATCTTCCAGGGCAAGTTTGGATCCGGGGGTATTGAATTGAATGATGGTGTTTTCTATATCGGTAAGCCCCCGCATGCTGTAGGTACCCACGAGCCGTGAGCGGCCTGTTGCCAGGTCGAGATCCCGCACCACAAAATCGCTGACGGTGCCCTCTGCAGCCCCGGTGAGGTTGACCACCTGTTTGATACCTTTCAGTTCCGGAGCAAAGAAGGCAATATCCTGCATGCTCACCGTGCTGTTTTGCAGGCGGGCCGTGATGCGCACACTGTCGAGAAAATATTCCATACGGTCCAGCGCCGTATAGCGCATCGCATAATAGGGTCCCAGCCTGCTCTCATTGATCCGCAGGTCCAGCTGGTCAAATTCCATCAGCTGGGGATGGATCCGCACCTTCGTCACCAGGCGCTTGATTTGCAGGCCGCTGCGCTCGCGCGCTGTTATATCCGCCTGTGCGGTAAGGGTGTCGTGATCCAGCTGCAGGTTGCGGATCCGGCCACTGATGGGACGGATGATGATGTCCTTCTCTTCAAATTCGCCGCGCACGAAGGGGCGGTTCAGGCGGTTGTAAAACTCCACCAGCCCATCCTTCAGCTGCAGGTCGCGCACCAGCAGTTGCATGCCGCCCGGGTTCCAGCTTTCCGGGAAAGTGCGCAGCCGATCCAGCGAATCGAGGCGGCGGTAGTAGGCAATGGAATCCTCGGCCGACCATTTGCCGTAGCGCTTCAGCTCACGGTATTCGGGCTTTTCCAGGTACAGTCGCCGGATATCGAAGCGCTGGTTTTCCAGGTCAAACTCATTGGCCCGCAGGTGCAGGTATTGTACGCCGGCCAGCAGGCTCTTGCCTTTCCAACGGTCGGCTTCCAGAAAGCGCAGGTTGGATATTTCCAGCACTTCCAGGCGCAGGGCGAGGGGCGCAGTTTTGGCCGCCGGGGCCGGCGTGGAGGCAGACGTAGTATCGGAGGTGGGAAAGGCAGCAGCCGCACTGTCGGACCCTGTGAGAAAAGCGTGGTTCCAGATCTTATCGTCGCGGTAAAAACGCACCCGCACGTCGTGCAGGGCCGCATAACGGATCACTACGGTGTCTTTGAAGATGAGCCAGTCGGTCACATTCACCTGAAGTTTTCCGATGGAAACCAGGGTGTCGTTTTGCTGGTCTTTCACCAGAATGCCTTCCAGGTTCACCCGGTTCAGAAAACCCAGGTAGGCCTTCTTTACCTGTACCGTGGTGCCCAGCGAATGGCTCAGCCGGGCAGTGGCTA